>JABDQY010000095.1 GCA_013042025.1 Bacteroidia bacterium | reverse complement strand
CTTTGTATGGTGAATAACCTCATAAGTTCCTCCTAAATTTGGATATTCATTCTTGATGGTATTAAAGCAATGCGGACAAGTTGTAACTATTTTGGTGACTTCATAAGCATTTAGCGTTGCTATGTTTGCCATAGCTTGCATCTGAAATAAAAATTCGTTGCCTGCTCTTTTAGCCGGATCACCGGTACACGATTCTTCCGTTCCTAAAATTGCATATTTAACTCCTACATGATGTAAGATTTTAACAAATGCTTTGGTAATCTTTTGAGCTCGCTCATCAAAACTTCCTGCACATCCAACCCAAAAAAGTATATCCGGTTTCTCTCCTTTTGCTGTTAATTCCGCTACTGTAGGTACATGTATTGATTCACTCATTTGGTTGGCAATTTAAACTATTTCATTTTTATTTTTGACTCCTCTTATCGATAGGTTCTCCACCTGATGGTGCTTTTGGAGTTGGTTTTTTGATTTTATAGATAAGTGTTCCTCGAACATGTCGTCTTACCGTGTTATTCTGACTTTGAACAAACCTATTTGAACTCCACCATCTCCATAAATTTTGATTCTTATCTAAAATATCAAAAGCTCTTATACCTAAACTCCATCGTTTGTTTTTGTCAAAATAATATGACAACTCTGAAGATAATACTGGAATAGACTGTGCTCCTACGGCATTGTTACTGCCAAATACTTCCATATATAAAGTTGTGCTCCACTCTAATCTGTCGACAGGAGTTAATATAAATTCACCGTCAATTTCATGATTGATATACGCATTGTTTTCAATTCCATCAATATTTCCTGTTTTAAAATTCAACATGTAATCAAGCTCTAAACTCCATTTATCAAATTCATTAAATTGAATACCAGGACCAATAGCCCAACCTTCATTCTGGCTAAAAATCTCTTCGTTATTCTGAATGAAATAAGCTTGTCCGTAATTGTAATCAATATCAAACTCCAGCTGAGCTTTTATCGCTTTAAATGGCCATCCAAATTCAAGACTGGCATTAGAATACACCCTATCTTTAAAGTTAATTACTTCCGAAATGGAGTAGTTGTCTTCTGTTGTTGTATTCTTATTAATCACTGGATTAAGGGATAGCGAATTCCAACCACTTATTGAAATGGACTTACCCAAACCAAACAGTCGCTTGTATCGCCAACTGTTATTATAATTCATATAATTTTTTAGAGCAATATTTCCTATTGACGTCCTATATGGGTTACTGTTATCGGTTACGGGTAAAATTTGATTTACTTGTGGTTTCTGCAGATTCGCACGCACATTAAAATGAAAATTGTACTTATGCGGTTTGTTCGATCTAATGAACATGTATGGTACAAAGAAGTATTGATTAAAATTGGCTCTGTGTGTGCTATCTGTTGTAAACTCTCTGTCTTCAATTACCTGATTTACTTCTGGAACAATATAAAACGTGGTTACAGAGTCGAGCTTATAGGAGATATGCATAAAGTACTCCATGTTTTGAGCTTGAACATTTCCAATTGGGCTTTTATCCAATTCCTTCTCATCATCTTTTGGTAACCAATCCAACTGATGAGTATAATTACTTAACATGTAATTGAAACCTGGACGAATAGTCCATTTTTTATTTAGCTTAAATTGATACGCAGATGTAGTTGCTATAGTTGATTCTGTTGTTCTAAGATTTTGATCTAACAATGGAACCTCGGATTTTGGAAAGGGAAGAAGAAAATTATCCGTGTTATAAAAGGTAGAATAGTCATTCGCTTTATCTTCATTGCCATAATAAACAGAGCCTAAAAAATGGTTGTCCGTTTTCTTTCTATTTTTCTTCGTCCAATGTAGTTTTCCCACAAATTTCATATTCCCATCCTCCACTTGGTCAAGATTTACACCACTGTTTAAGATTGCAGCAGTGTCGCTATAGTTATACGTCCTACTTGCATTATTTGCAGAACCAAAACTCTTTGAAAATTGACCCCTAAAAACTAATCTACTTAACGTATCAGACTTAAATTCAATTTTAGTATTTATCTGATGGTTCAATCGGTTACTTCTAGAGTTTTCTACAGTTTCAGAGAATAAGGTGTTGTTTGTTAAGTATACTTCAGCATTGTTTTGGGCTTCCTTTAATGAGCTTTCATCCGTAATTACATAGGCTATATCAGTCTTTAAACCTTTGGCAGGGATCAAATGTAAATTTGCTCCTACACCTTTGTAAGTCTTTACTCCACCATTCCACCACCAGGTATTATTTCCACTATTAAATGGATTGATTTCAAAAGATTGAAGAGTGCCCATATCCTTCCAGCCATATAAACTTTTGTCCAGGTTATTCATGCCACCTATAATGGACAATTGGGTTTCGTCTTTAAAAAAATTAATATTACCATGTGCGTCATAATAATCTTGAGTACCATAACTACCGCGTAATGTTCCGAAATACCCTTGTGTGTGTTCTTCTTTTAACACAAGATTAATCACTTTCTCCCGCTGATTATCATCTTCACCCGTAAATTCATCTTCATCAGTTTTCTTGTCAATTACCTCAACCTTGTCTACTAAATCAGCATCTAAATTCTTAGTTGCTGCCTCAACATTCCCCCCAAAAAACTCTTTCCCATTTATTAATACTTTGGTGATTTGTTCTCCCTCGGCTGAGACTGACCCATCTTTATTCACTTTAATTCCCGGCATCTTTTTAATCAAATCCTCAACCGATGCGTTACTTTGAGTTTTGAAGCTATTTGTGTTATATACTATGGTATCTCCATTCAAAAGAATTGGAATCTTGTCTGCCTGAATCATTACCTCTTCAAATGAAATTGAGGAAGCTTCCATTTCTAATATAATACTTGATACATCTTTGGAAACAGTAATGGGATAATACAGCACTTCATACCCAACGCTTGCAGACATTATTAGATAATCACCACTCTTCACATTTGTAATTTTGAACTTTCCGCTTTCCTCTGCAACAACAAACTGAATAACACTAGTGTCTGAGGGTGATGATAAAGCTATGCTTGAGAAAGGAACCGGTGTATTATTCGCCCTATTTATAGCAACTCCACTGATCTGAAAGTTTTGTGCGAGAGTTGAAAAAGCCAATAACCAGAAAGCAATAAAAGTGAGGGCAGTTCTTGGCATATTATCTAAACGCACGATGAGAGCTAAAAGTTGCTTCTTTAAAGCTCATTTGTCCAATTGGCACGATCTGTTGGAGAAAACTGCCATGGTGCCTGGTTGTTTTCGATATTACTATTCATCATGTTCCACTCATTTGGCATCTCTGCTTTCTCCATCGCTAAATACTGTCGCATACCAAAGATAATTTCTACTGGATTGATATTCACTGGGCAAGCTTCAACACATGCATTGCATGTTGTACAAGCCCATAATTCTTCTTTGCTAATTAAATCGTGCAACGATTTACCGTCATGGTACTCACTTCCATGAATATCTTTTTCCTTCCCTAATTGTTCCGCTCGATCACGAGTGTCCATCATTATTTTTCTTGGACTTAAATTTTTACCGGTGATGTTTGCTGGGCAGCTACTAGTGCACCTTCCACATTCAGTACAGGTATAGGCGTCGAGTAGATTCTTCCAACTTAAATCCGTTATATCATTCACCCCAAACTTCTCAGGTGGAGGCATATTAGGGTCAGCTTTGCTAGGGTCTAACATCAAGTTAACCTCATTTGTAATCTCAGGCATATTTGCAAATTCACCCGCAGGTGAAAGTCTGCTATACCACGTATTCGGAAAGGCTAATATTATATGCAGATGCTTGCTATATGGCACATAATTTAGGAAGAATAAAATTCCTAAAATATGAAACCACCAAAATACACGCTCAAATATCACTAAAGTTGGTATTGAAAAACCATTGAAAAATCCTACTAAATATTGTGAAATAGGAAAGCTCCCTGCTGCAACGTAATGATCTGCACCTTTTGCCTGTAAAACCTGGTCAGTTGCATTCATTTTAAGAAGAGCAGCCATCAATACGATTTCCATTACTAGAATGTAACTTGCATCTTGTGTTGCCCAACCTTTCATTTCTGGTTTATGAAACCGCGGTATTTTTGAGATAAATCTTCGAGCTAGAAAAACAACACAAGCTACCAATACTAAGAGTGCTAGTATTTCAAAAAACCCAATAGCAACATCATAAACAGGCCCTAAGAAAGACAATACTCTGTGTGTACCAAAAAGACCGTCTATTACAATCTCTAAAACTTCTATATTAATTAATACAAACCCAACATAAACAATAATGTGCAAGAAACCTGCTATAGGTCTAACAACCATTTTACTCTGACCTAGAGCAACCTTGGCCATTGTTTTCCATCGCAATGGTTTGTTATCACTAATATCTTCCTCTTTTCCAAGATTAATATTTCTGCGAATTCGTTTAACACTTTTGGTAAAAAAATAGACTGCAACGCCTAATACTACAGCAAAAAGAATTTGTTCTAAATATTGCATTATTCTTGATGTCAAAAATAGAATAAAATGATGGGATGAAAGATTTTAAATATCTACACTATATTTTGTTTCCTAATTACAACAATCTGTTTATTTTTGCAGCCGCATTCGCAAGGATGATGTTGGTGCGGTAGCTCAGTTGGTAGAGCAAAGGACTGAAAATCCTTGTGTCGGCGGTTCGATCCCGCCCCACACCACAAAAGGAGGACTAAAAGGTTCTCCTTTTTTTATTAATTCTTTTTAGCAACTACGTAATCTGCAAAGCCATACCAGTCCCAGTAGACTCCTCCTTTTACGTACCCTAATCGTAATTTCTGCCATACAATTTTTATAGGCATAAGTAGAATGTTGATTAGTCTTCTGTTTTTTCCCGATTTCAAAACATTAAATCCTCCTGTTTTGAAAATGCTAGATACTTCTTCTATTGAGTAAATTCTTACGTGAGTTTCATCATCATAGAAATTTAGAGTACCTTTTTTAGATGGAAACTTAGTACTTGCTTCACAAGGAAATTCTACATAAAATATTCCTCCCTTTTTCAATTTTGTCTGTAACAATCTAACCACTTCATCCCCATTGTATAAATGTTCTATAATGTGGCTCATTACAATAATATCATAATGATTATCCTTAATACCATCAAACTGTAATTCCGTTAAATCCAGCTGAATAAAATTGTCCATATTGGCAACGTCTGCCGGATCATTGTCATAATTCTGATCTCTATCCACACCTGTATAATGGCAAGAAGGAAAGTGCTTTTTTGTTATTGTAGCAGAATGACTGCCAGAGCCAATATCCAACACTTCGCATTGTTTTGTTGGGCTATATTTTCTTAAAAGATGAATCCGAAAAGGAGGTATAAAGTTGCTCATTATTTAACTGCGATTATACTTATTTCAACATTCACATTTTTGGGTAAGGTTTTTACGGCAACTGCCTCTCGAGCCGGAGGGTTGTTTGCGAAATATCTTGAGTACACCTTATTAATAGAAGCATAATGATCCATACTACTCATAAATATGCTGGCTTTCACTACATTATCCAATGACATTTTAGCTTCCGATAGTACCGCTTCTACATTGGTTAACACTTGTTCAGTTTCCGATTCAATATCATCTAAAACCAGCACCCCAGTCTTTGGATTAATTGCAATCTGACCACTACAATACAACGTACCATTAGCCAATATAGCTTGACTATATGGCCCAATTGCGGCAGGAGCATTACTTGTTGCTATTATTTTTTTACTCATTTTAAAATTCTTGGTTCTTATTATTGAATTGGTCTTTACATTTGCTACCGAATGAAAATTTCAGTAAAAGGACAACCCAATCAAATTACAGAATTACGAAGTCTGATTTCCGATCATCCACTTTTACCGTTCAAAGGTAATGAAATTGACACCTATGATATCATCTTTGATTTGGATTTTGATGACAATCCAGACCAATTGCCCAGTTACCTAAGTTTATCAGATACTTTAGTGGTTGTTGGAAGCGTGAAACTTCAATTGGAAGAAATATTGGCCGAGCTTGGAGGACTTCCGAGTAGTACTTTAATTGGTATGAACAGCCTTCCTACTTTCATCAATAGAAGCTTAGTGGAATGTTGTGCTCTAAATTCTGACGATGAGATAAAAGCTAAAGCTACCCTCAAAGAGCTTGGTATTGAAACACGTTTTGTTGCAAGCCGCGTTGGGTTGGTTACTCCAAGGATTGTTTGCATGATCATAAACGAAGCATATTATACGGTTCAAGAAGGAACTGCTTCACGAGAGGATATTGATTTAGGGATGAAACTTGGAACCGCATATCCAAAAGGACCATTTGAATGGTGTAAGGAGATTGGAATTGACCATGTTTATGAAACAATTGAGGCATTATATCAAGATACCAAAGACGAACGATATAAGATTTGTCCTTTGCTAAAAACTGAATATTTGCAAAGCTTTTCAGCCTAGCTTCACATAGCTACTACCTTAAACTCAACACGTCTGTTTTTTAATTGCCCTGCTTCGCTATCGTCGCTAGCAATTGGAAATTTGGGTCCATACCCTTCTGTTTCTATCCGTTCTTCTGGAATTCCATTTAATGTTAGAAATGTCTTCACAGATTCAGCTCTTCTTCTACTTAAGTCCATGTTGTGTTCAAGACCTCCAATCCCACTTGTGTGTCCAGATATTTCTACCACAACCTCATTATTTTTCTGTAGATAAACTAACAAATCATTGAGAATAGAGAAGGACTCTGGTAGTAAGGCATCCTTATCGTTCTCAAAGTTTATGTCTTCCAAAATAAGCTTGTCACCAACACTCAATTCAGTAAAAATGGACTCCTCTTGATCAATGATCATCTCAGGTTGCTGTGTGTCTCGTTGATCACTAAAATTACAATTACACTCACTCTCTTCTTCAATAGGTACTAAACTAACGTCATCTAAATAGTAATAGCATTCTTGTATTGGTCCTGGAAGCCCTTTAAGCGACAAATTTTTGTGATTTTGAAAACTCCCAAGCACCAGCCATGTTTCACCTCCTTTAGCTTTGTACGTGCATTGTATTTTCATCCACCTTGTCTTAAATAAGAGAACTTGCGATTCTAGACTCTTGCTTGCCTTAACCGTTAATAATTCATCGGTATTAATATTTTGAGGATTCTCCGTAAGTAAAAAACCAAAGGCGTTGGTGGCAAATCTACTTCCAGGAGATAATTTGATATATGCTGAAAAACAGTAAACCGAATCTTTCTTTAAAGGTGCTTTAAGCTGATTTTGTAAGTATTCAATATGCTTTTTCATACTAAAGACTCGAAAGCCTACAAAACCACTTCCTGATCTCGCATGCTCAGGAGAAATAAATAAATCAGGAGACTCTGAAGCAATTCTCCAACCTGGGATTTGCTCTTTAAAAGAAACTATGGAAAAAGTAGCATCCGGATGATATTCAAATTCTGGATTACTAACATAGTTATACCGTGATTTTGTATCAAAGCTTGCCGGTTCCATTAGACTCGCATCACCTAGGCTATCTTCAAATGCCATATACAAAGAATCATCCATTAATCCATTAGGGTCTTCATATGAACTCTTCCACATCATAGTGAAATCTTTCCGAGTAGCAACTCCAGTTTTATCTATATATTGAGTTATTGCGTAGCTGTTAAAATCTTTATAAATATGTGTAATGTTCCCTCTTTCTTTGAAGATAGCAGATTGAAATCCAAGCTGGTTTTGAAGCCTTCCTTTTCTATACTGTCTGATTAATATAGTATCCAATCCATTTGGATTGTAGTACACTTCTATACCGTTCTTTTGTGACTGCTTAAGCTTCTTATTATATGAATAATTAACTTCTTTAATAACATTTCCTAGGGAGTCATAAAACAACCACCGCCCAGTTTTATGATATCGAAACTTCTTTGAATTAGTAGTCGGAGACTTGTATTTCTGTTTAAAGTAATCTCCCTCTTTCTTTGAAATTGCACTTTTGAAATTAATTGTATCCTGAGAATAACCGGTAATCACGATTAGGTTCAAGCACATTAATAAGATGGATACAATTCTCATTTAATTAAAATAAAACGAAAACTATGCCAGAATATTGGCTTCAGTTAAAACTGTTGTCCTATAAAGAAATGGAATTGTCCTGTTTGCTCAAAAGGACTTGCATCCAGTGCCCAAGCGTAGTCTACTCCTAATAATCCAAACATTGGTAAGAACAAGCGTACACCTACACCTCCAGCTCTTCTAACTTCAAAAGGATTAAACTCTTTGAAACTACTCCAAGCATTTCCAGCTTCTAAGAAGGTTTGAGCATAAATGGTAGACGATTGACCCACTGTAAGAGGGTATCTAATTTCCAATGAATATTTGGTGTAAATAGGTTTCCCGCTGGTTCCATATAGAGGATCGCTTATTCTACCTTCATCGTAACCTCTTTGAGAAACGATATCTGTTCCGTATAAAACAAAATTTGATAGTCCACTACCACCAACTTTAAACATCTCAAATGGTGAATATCCAATGTCATTATTGAAAATGTCGATGGCTCCAAATTTGTAACCAGGTGCTATTACTAACTTCCTTTTACCTTTACTCGGTAATCCCATAAACCATTGACCAGAGAATTTGTATTTGCTTAATTCAATCCATCTAAATTTATCTTGTGGATCCATATTTGTAAAATCCTGATCCTTTTTAAACCATGAATACGGCGGTGTTACTTGCCAAGATGCTGTAAAATTACTTCCTTCAGTAGGATAGATTGGATGATTCGTACTGTTTCTTCCAAAGGTGTTTATTAAACTTAAGTTGTTCGCAATTCCATTTGTAAATCCTAATTCAGCAGCACCAGAATATGCCCATTCCTGAAGTCTATAGCGTTGATAGGTCAGCGAAGCATTATAGAAGAAATAATCATCTGGTTTTTTAAGTTGTTTCCCAAAGGATATTGTACCTCCTGTTGTTTTGAATTTTGGTCTATCAGCTGCAGTTGAGAAAGTAGATTGAATATTGTGAAATACACTCACTGAAAGTGAATTCGGTTTTTTGCCTCCTAACCAAGGTTCTGTGAATGAAAAACTGTACCCTTGATATTGTAACCCATTACTTTGAGCTCTAATTGCAAGTTTCTGTCCATCACCAGCTGGTATTGGGCTCCATCCTCCTTTTTGAAACATTTTACGAGAACTAAAATTATTAAGTGTTAACCCTAAAGTTCCAACGAATCCTCCAACTCCACCCCATCCTCCAGATGCTTCAATTTGATCACTTGGTTTTTCAACAACTTTATATTCAATATCTACAGTACCGTTTTGAGGATTTGGTATTGGGTTCACATCTAAACCTTCAGGATCAAAGAAACCCAGTTGTGCCAATTCTCTCATACTTCTTTGAATATCGGAACGACTAAACTTATCTCCAGGTCGTGTTCTAATAGCTCGTAATGCTACAAAATCACTTGTTTTATCATTACCTACAATGGTAACTCGATTAACAGTTGCTTGCTTCCCTTCATAAATTCTAAGTTCTAAATCGATGCTATCGTTTTCTACCAATACTTCCACTGGATTTACATTAAAGAATAGATATCCATCGTCCATATATAAACTAGAAACATCAAATCCGTTAGGACTCATAAACAACTTTGTTTCAAGTCTTGATTGATCATAAACGTCTCCTCTAGTAATACCCAATAAAGTATCCAACAATGATGATCTATATTTTTGGTTCCCAACCCATGTTATATTTCTGAAATAGTATTTAGTTCCTTCTTCAATACCAATTTTAATGTTAACACGATTTTCATTCAATCTGACTACAGAGTCATATTTCAATTTAGCATCCCGATACCCCATTGTGTTATAGAGTTGCACAATTTGCGGTCGCGTTTCTTCATAAACATCGTTTACAAACTTTGAAGAAGCGAAGACATTAATTTTTTTATACTTTCTTTTAGGTTTTATTAGTCGTCTTAGCTTTTTTGATTCTATGCTATTATTCCCTTCAAACACTACATCTTGAACTTTAACTTTTTTACCCTTTGAAACTGCTATTCGCAATACTTCAAAGTTTGGTTTCTCTGGATCTTCTTCTTTAGTAAATGTTGTTTTTATACCATAAAATCCCTTTTCAAAAAAGTATTCTTCAATCTCTCGTCGAGTTGTATTGATTAAATCTTCTGTAATCAACTGATTCTTTTTAAGACTAATCTCTTCTCGAATACTATTAGTTTCTCCCTTTCTTAAACCTTTAATAGAGTATTTTGACAATCTCGGTCTCTCAACAACTCGAATATTAAGATAGACTTTTGAGCCTTGCGTATTTGCAATCGCAATTTCAATATCACTAAACAACTGTTGTTTCCATAGTCTTTCGATTGCAGTACGAGTATCATCTCCCGGAATCATTATTGTTTGACCAACACTCAACCCAGACATCAACAATACAATATTCTTATCTGTGAATTTATTCCCTACAACATTTAAACCTCCAATTTCAAATTTCTGTGGATTATCATAATCCAAAATTACCCCAGTTCCTCCGGTTATTTGACCAACTGAAATCAGTGTGCTAAGTAGTAATCCTATTACTAAAATTCTTTTCATTATTTATTCTCTGGGCTTAATTGATCACTAGTTTTTCCAAATCTTCTCTCTCTACTTTGATAATCTAAAATTGCCTCATACAAATGTTCTTTTCTGTAATCTGGCCACAAAACGGTGGTAAAATACAATTCACTATATGCCATTTCCCAAAGTAAGAAATTGCTTATTCTAAGTTCCCCACTCGTTCGAATCATCAATTCAGGATGTGGGTAATTATGAGTTGTTAGTGTATTGTCAATTAGCTCCTCATTAATGTCCTCAATAGCTATTTCACCATTTTTAGCTCGTTTTGCAATATTTTTTGTTGCATTTACAATGTCCCATTTTGCACTATAACTTAATGCCAAAATCAAGGTCATGTTTTTATTGTTTTTTGTGATTTCGATAGCCTCATCTAATTCTTGAACACATTCCTTAGGTAACATGCTTCTATCCCCAATAGCATCAAGTTTAATCCCATTTTTCATAAGGGTCTTGGTTTCATTGCGAATGGTTTTTACTAATAGAGTCATTAGTGCATTAACTTCTATTCTGGGTCTATTCCAATTTTCAGTACTAAATGCATAAAGTGTAAGGCACTTAACTCCAAGTTCAGCACAACCTTCAGAAACTTCACGAACTGCTTTTACTCCATTCTGATGACCAAATATTCTAAAACGTCCTTTTTCTTTTGCCCACCTTCCGTTACCATCCATTATAATAGCAATGTGTTGCGGAAGTCGATCTAAATCTATCTTTTCTTTACTCATTAATTAAAAAGGACAAATAATAGGTGTGAATCGGTAAGATATTGAAAATGCTGCTTGAAAGTACCAATCTTTATGGTTTGGATCACCTCGCATATCACCTTCATTTGCAAGAGGCATTCCTGTTTCACTAACTTCCCATGATCTATCGCTTAGCCGTTGTGAAATAGATCCATTGTTTGAAAGAAGAGCATTCGGATTTGCATAATAAGTGCTCACATCATCTAAATGATCAGTGAATGTTTTTCTCCATCCCGTTTCAAATCCGAGAATCAAATTTCTACTTAATTGGTGCTTAACGCCGGCACCAAAAGGAATATTAATTTGATAGAGTTGATATCTGTTTTTCGCAGTTAGATTCTCAGTATTTAATTTATGTAAATCGTACCAAGTTCCTTCGAATTCTGCTTCAGGTTTATGTTTATAAAAACCTATTCCTAGCAGTGTGTAAAATGTTGTTTGTTTATGAATACTACGCTGACTGAAGGGTTGAAAATTGAACTCAAAAATGTTTGCAAACTCATATACGTTATTTCTAAAACTCAGATTCCTTTTCTCATATTCTTTGAAGTTTTGATCTGAACCTGAAATTTGCATGTATGAAAACGTTGGGCGTACTGACCAAAATTCATTAAAATTATACTTAACAAATGCCCCACCGGAAAACTTAGTTTCTTTTGGAACGATATTATAGGCCAAATCTCCGTGATAGTTTGATCCTCCTCCCATTAGCCCTAATTCAAGGGATTGTGCGAATAAATTATTTAGACCTAGTATTAGAATGATATGAATGGCGAATAATCTCAAAACCTTCTTGTAATACTTTATACGCAGAATTTAGACGGATGTTACTTTTAAGTAGTTAATTATGGGATAAAAATGACTTAACCCTTTAAAACGTAGGACAACCTGGTCTATTTCCATAGATGCGATAAGTTAACGATACTCCAAGAATACCATACAAGTCATTTTTATCTGGGTTACCTCTTTGATTATTTAATAACTCATCGTGCAATACAGGACTTCTATCCGCCATTGCTGCAGACATAGGGCCATACTGTGCTTGTAAACGAGATGGGTCAATGTAAGTCATACTAACATCATCGATATAATCTGTAAATGTGATACGAGCACCATACTCAACAGCCAAAGTCCATTTGTGATTAAATTTAAACTTTATACCTGCCCCCAATGGAATAGCAAGTTGTGTTAAGTGATATCGTTTTCTTTCATTAAATTCAGTTGTTTCTTGCCCTTCAGTTCCGAGTGGTTGAAGTTCCACCATCTCGCCATCTCTATCTTCTAAAGTTGTATAAATAGAACCTGGACGAGTTACATGAGGACTATTGGGGTCATAATTAAACTGTGCTTTTGGATTAAACTTGAATACACTAAACCCTGTAAACACAAATGGAATTACTCCACTATTGTCTTTCATATCTAATCTTCTTAGATTGATTTCTGCAGCACCTGTAAAATCCCATAATGTAGAAACAAAATTCAAGTTTCTTCTTGTTGGGTCATTCTGATCTTCATACCACGCATCATCTCCTTCTAAACCACCGTACATTGCACTTAGTCTAAAAGTTACCAATTCTCCTGGCGTATACCTTGTGATTATTCCTATACTCGGTTTAAATCCCTTTGTTTCAAAATATTTATTTGTTAAATCTCCTGAGTAATGACTCGCTCCACCAATTAAACCAAACTCCAAAGAGCTTGTTTTGAACCAGCGTTGAGCCATTGCTTGATCGTTTATACCTACGAGTACAAATATTACTAGCAATAATCCTAATACTTTCTTCTTCATTATCTGATTGTTAAGTCTTTTGACCATACCTATTGGTACAATTAGCAAAAGTACCATTTTAAAACGAAAATTTATAGGCTTTATTTTGTGTAGACTCTATTAAGCCAAGGTATAAAACTCCGTTTTCTCATGTGTGTGATTTCGAATTACACCTGCACTGATTAAATTTACTAGAATTTTGGAGGCTCGCCAACGTGAAATATTCACCATTTTTCTGAATTGTTGTAGCGTTACACGTTCATTCTGTTCAAGATACTTCAGTAATGCAGATTCATTCTTACCGTACTTAATTAAAGTTCCTTTGTCTGAAGTTTGTTTTCTAAGAACATCGACGACTATCTTGCTGGCTAACAAGCTTTTATCCTTATTTCTTATGTAGACCCACCACTTTCCATCATCTCCTTTAGCATAGTACGGTTTGTTATCACCTATTGGTACTATACACTCTATAACTATCTTATCATTGATTTGATGTTCGATAATTTCCAATTCAATTTCTGGCTTGCAATAAAACGAAGCCGCGAGATCAAGCATGTATTTTTCGTCTTCACTTCGAATACCCGCAATTGACTTATTGTCTCTTACGCCCACCAACAATGTTCCTCCCTTATGATTAGCAAAACTTACCATAGTTTTTGCAATTTTATTGGCACTGCTTATCTCCTGCTTGTAATCAAGCATATCATCTTCTCCCCTAATTAAATACTTTTTTATGGTATTATTCATGCCAATAGCGGTGTTAAGAAATCTAGAATTTTAGAAATTTTTGTGATTCCATATATTCACCATCAAAATATACTGCTACTACATAAGCTCCAGGTTCAACTCCACTCAAAGGCAAAGCATATTTCACTTTGTATTCATCTTGATGTAATAGAACCATTCTTCCCATTCGATCGTATACTCTAAACTCGACATTGGTATAATTACCTTCATGAGTAGAAATTTGCAAATAGTCTTCATATACTGGATTAGGATATACGGTTGTATATGATTCTGAAATAGGTACAAAACTACGGTCACTTAAATTGTGAAATTTGTTGATTTCAGGTTGATTTAGCACCCATTTTTCGTTCGAATGATTTGGTAAAATCAGAACCACTGAATCAACTAAAGTTGATTGTTTTAGACCAAAATGAACAATCAAATCATTTTGTCCCGCAGCATTCCCTTCTCCTTCATAAACTTCTTGTGTTTGCACAATTCCATCATGATACAGCTTAACTTTTCCTCCAACAAAATCTTTGTTGCATCCTTTCGGACCACTTATTTCAAAAGCAATAAAATTATTGTAATTCCCTATGTCATTTCTTAGCACCTGAATTTGATTATTTGACTTGGTGCTTAGTATTAAATCTTCATCTCCATCTCGATCAAAATCACAGGTTCTAACTCTACTTGTTTCAACATAACTTGGCACATTGAGACCCAATTCAAACGTAATGTCTTCAAACGTGTGATCTTCCTTTTGCATAAATAAATATACCCTACCGTTGTTCCCAGGATATGATCCTTGCCCAACCAATAAATCCATTAATCCATCGTTATTGAAATCGGTCCAAGCAGCTTCATAGTCTGCTTGATGTTGCGGTCTTGGACCGTCTCTTGGTAATAAATCAATTTGCCAATCTAAAAGAAAGTCGTTCGCTTCACCTTGATTTTGTACTATCGTAGATCTTCCTTCAGTAGCACCTAAACCGCCATGTACCATTGTAAAAAACAAGTCTAAATCTTCATCATTGTCATAATCGCAAGGATAAGCAGCCCACATACACAAAGCTTGTCCGTTATCTCCTGCCATTAATTGTGCATCATAGTTTGCATTTTCTGAAACATCTACGAATGTTGAATTACCTTGATTACTCCATAATCTTCCCCCAGTTCTGCAGTAGGGTGCCGTGAAAATATCGATATTCCCATCATTGTTCCAATCTCCTACATTGCATCCATAAAGTGGTTCTGCCTCAGTATTGCTAATTCCACTCGCAAATGAATAGTCTGTAAATGACCCATCTCCATTACCTCGTAACAAGGCATCATGTTGAAACACATTCTGTGTATGATCTACGCTCCAATTGGCTAAAAAGACATCCAATATTCCATCCTTATCAAAATCCAAAAATGATATTCCTTGAGTGTTCAGTCTAGGCATATCTTCAAAACCATTATCCTCTTTTATTGTAAACTTACCATTACCATCATTAAGAAGTACCTCTGTTCGATCTCCATTATCAACTGAGCTTTCAACTCGATGAAAATAAATTCCTGCTAGAATATCTTTATCTCCATCATTGTCAATATCTGCTAAGGCAATAGCAGTAGTTCTTCTTCCATTTCTACTTTCATCACGGTTTGCATTGATATCTGAAAATGCTGTTTTATCTACAAATTTTCTAGAACCATTTCCGTCATCTTCATTAATCCAAACGGAAAGAGGCAATTCATTGTTAAAATAGTCTGTACCTGAAATTACCACCAAATCTGGCCATTGATCTCCATTAATATCAGAAATATATGTTTTGCCTCCAAGCACGTTATCAAGCCCAACTGATGGTGTAATATTGCTAAACCACCACTTCTCTTGAGCAAAGCCAAGAGCGGGAAGTAAAATTAAGAAATTTAAGATGAGCTTTTTCACTAGCTCTCAAATATAATAATTTGAGAATAGCTATTTGTCATAAGTTTAAGAACGGCATTCGATTGACAGTTTTGTTAAACTCATCAACTATTTCTTTCACAATTTCAGCAGCAGGTTTGATTTCACTAATATATCCGCTAATCTGTCCTATTTCCAATTCGCCTTCATCTAAGTCACCTTCGAACATTCCTTTTTTAGCACGAGCCCTACCTAAAATATTGGCCAATTCCTCAACTGAAGCTCCTCCCATTTCTGCACTTACCACTTCTTTCCAAAACTTGTTTTTCAATAACCTTACTGGTGTAAGTTGCTTTAAGCTTAATTGTGTCTCGCCGTATTTTGCTTCGACAACAGCATTTTTAAAATTATCATGAGCCGATGACTCTTCACTTGCCACAAATCGACTGCCTATTTGAACTGCATCTGCACCCAATGCCATTACTGCCGCCATAGTTTTCCCAGTTCCAATGCCTCCTGCGGCAATAACCGGAATTTTAACAGCTTCACATATTTGTGGAATGAGTACTAAAGTGGTGGTCTCTTCTCGTCCGTTATGCCCGCCTGCTTCAAATCCTTCAGCAACAATAGCATCTACTCCACAAGCTTCAGCTTTAAGTGCAAACTTGATGTTACTTACAACGTGAACTACCTTTATACCTTCATCTTTGAGTTTTTGTGTCCATATCGCTGGGTTTCCAGCTGAAGAAAATACAATTGGGACTTTTTCTTCAATTATCGTTTGAATATGCTTATCAATGTCTGGATATAAGAGTGGTACATTTACAGCAAATGGTTTATTGGTAGAAGCCTTACACTTTTGAATATGCTCACGCAAAACTTCTGGGTACATGCTTCCAGAACCTATAATACCCAAACCTCCAGTATTGCTGACAGCAGAAGCAAGTTCCCAACCGCTGCACCAAATCATTCCTGCTTGAATAATAGGATATTGAATATCAAAAAGTTCCGTTATTCTGTTTTGCATTGGGCGAATTTACAAATTTTAGTTCCGTGAAAAGATTGTCATCATTAATTTAATGCATCAAATAATATTTTAACTAATTCACCCTACAACGTGTTATTTTCGTAACATGAACCTCTCTTACTGGGAAACAGAATATCTTATTCATAAAATTGATTACTTGATTATTGGAATGGGAATTACCGGTTTGCAGACTGCTATAAATTTAAAAGAGAAAAATAAGAAAGCGAGTGTAATAGTAATAGACAGGTTCCCATGGAGTCATGGTGCAAGTACGCGAAATGCAGGCTTTGCTTGTTTTGCAAATGTTTCCGAAATTTTGGATGATTTAAAACATGATTCAAGTGAAAATGTATATTCTCTAATCTCTAAAAGATATACCGGTCTAAAAAAGCTTCGATCTAAATTTGGTGATGATAATCTAGGTTATGAAGAAAAAGGTAGCGAAGAAATATTTTCTACCACAAATCGTGAAGAAATGACCAATGCAATTGATAGTATTCAAGGAATTAACACAATTCTTTACGACGAAATTGGATTAGACCATGTGTTTCAATTTGCAAGTAGAAGTACATTTCCAAATACGTTAGGAACTATAAGAAACAAATTTGAAGGTCAACTCAATACTGGTAAAATGTATCAAAGTATATCCAGATATGCTCAACTTCTGGGTGTTAAATTTTTTGGTGGAATTGAAGTTGAATCATGGGAAAAAGTAAACAACACTGTAAATGTTGCAACTAACAGAAATATTACTCTAAAAGCACAAAATCTTGTTCTTTGCACAAACGCTTTTACCTCCCAAATACTTGAAGAAGACATTGTGCCTGCAAGAGGACAAGTAATTGTTACCGAGAAACTTGAAACACTTCCGTGTGAAGGATTGCACTTATTTAACAAGGGATACTATTATTGGAGAGACATTGATAACCGGATACTCTTAGGTGGTGCACGTAATATGGATAAGGCTGAAGAGACTAGTTTTAAGCTTGAACCAAATTATATCATTATAGATGAATTAAAACGATTTATGAATGAAGAGATATTTGGCAACGAGGTATCGATTGATTTTGAATGGAGCGGGATAATGGGCTTGGGTAAAGAAAATCAAAAAACACCAATAGTGAAAATGGTAGAACCAAATGTTTACTTAGCTGCACGATTAGGAGGAATGGGTGTAGCTCTTAGTGCTCTTGTTGCAGAAGAAATAACTGCATTAGTGGATTAAATTCTATTCAATAAAAAAGCACAACCATAGGATTGTGCTTCACTCTTAAATTCTTATTAAATTAATCTTTCAATAGAGAACGAGCAATTACAACACGTTGAATCTCACTTGTTCCTTCATAAATTTGAGTAATTTTCGCATCTCTCATTAATCGTTCTACGTGATATTCTTTTACGTAACCATATCCACCATGTATTTGCACCGCTTCTACAGTAACCCACATTGCAGTTTCTGAAGCAAAAAGCTTTGCCATACTGGCCGCTTCCAGGTATTCTTCATCATTGTCTTTTAACCAAGCTGCTTTTAAACAAAACAATCGAGCTGCTTCAATTCTTGTTGCCATATCGGCCAATTTAAATTGAATAGCTTGATGATTCATTATCTCGGTTCCAAATGCTTTACGCTCTTTTGAATATTGCAATGCAAGTTCATATGCACCACTTGCAATACCTAATGCTTGAGAAGCAATTCCAATTCTACCACCACTCAATACTTTCATAGCAAATTTGAATCCAAATCCGTCTTCTCCAATTCTGTTTGCCTTAGGCACCTTCATGTCCTGAAACATAAGAGAATGTGTATCTGAACCTCTAATTCCTAATTTATCTTCCTTCTTACCTACTGTAAATCCTTCCATGTCTGAAGTTACAATTAGGCAATTAATTCCTCTATGCCCTTTCTCTACATCTGTTTGAGCCATTACTAAAAAAGTGCTACCCGATTTCCCATTCGTAATCCAATTTTTAGTACCATTAACTAGATAATGATCACCCATATCTACAGCGGTTGTTCTTTGACTAGTTGCATCACTTCCTGCTTCAGGTTCACTTAAGCAAAAGCCTCCATGAATTTGACCACTTGCTAATGGTTTTAGGAACTTTTCTTTTTGCTCCTCACTTCCATAAGTTTCTAAACCCCAACAAACCAATGAATTATTTACACTCATTACCACACTTGCACTTGCATCAACTTTTGAAATTTCTTCCATTGCAAGTACATAACTAACAGAATCCATTCCGCTTCCTCCCCATTTAGGATCAACCATCATTCCTAAGAAACCAAGTTCACCTAGTTTTTTTATCTGCTCTGCAGGAAATCGTTGTTCATTATCTCTCTCTATTACTCCAGGCAACAATTCCGTTCTTGCGAAATCTCTAGCTGCTTGTTGAATCATTAAGTGCTCTTCTGATAATTCGAAATTCATGTTTAAAATTTGATGCAAAAATACTTTTTTTAAGACTAACAACTAACCTCTAATCTTGTTTAGAATTGGGTTAAAGAAAAAGACTTTAAATTCGCCAAAAATGTATTTAAAAAGAGGTGATACCATTGCGATAGTTTCTCCAGCAAGAGCCATTGAAAAAGAAAAGGTGGAACCTGCAATTCGATTCTTCGAGAGTCATGGATTAAATGTTCTCGTTGGCGATAATGTTTATAATATTCATAATCAAATGGCAGGCACAGAAGCTGATAAAATATCTGATATACAGTCATTTATAGACAACCCTAAAGTTAAAGCAATTGTTAGTACTCGAGGTGGTTATGGCTGTGTACGTGTAATTGATCAACTCAATTTTATTCCTTTGGAAGAACAAAAAAAATGGTTTGTTGGGTATAGCGACGTCACTGTTTTTCATAATCACATCCATACAAACTATCATGTCCCTACGATTCACGCAACAATGCCAGTTAACATATCTGATAGCCCTAATGAAAAGGAAAGTATCAGTAATAAAACATTAATGGATGCACTCTTTGGTGAAGACATTATCTATAAACTTCCAAATCATAAGCTAAACAAGGCAAAAGATGCTGAAGGTATTTTGGTTGGAGGTAACTTAAGTATGTTGTACAGTTTATGTGGTTCAAAATCAGATATAGATACAAATGGGAAAATTCTTTTCATTGAAGATCTTGATGAATACCTTTATCATATCGATCGTATGATGATGAATCTAAAACGCACTGGTAAGCTAGATAATTTAGCTGGACTTATTGTTGGTGGAATGAGCGACATGAACGACAACACGATACCATTTGGAAAGACGGCGGAAGAAATCATTCTTGAACATACAAAAAACTATAACTATCCCATATATTTTGGATTTGAAGCAGGGCATCAGCAACCAAACAAAGCTTTGCGTTTAGGAATGAACGCAATTATTAGAGACAATCAATTAATTTTGTCAGCTTAATGGCTATTTACCAAGCAAGTAAACAACTCACTAAATTTATCATCTCTGGATTAATTGCAGTAGGTGTGGATTTTATCGTTTATTTCGCTTTATCTCAATACCTAGACATCAATTTAAGTAAAGGACTGAGTTTTTGTTCTGGTATGCTGGTTACTTATAACCTCAACAAATATTGGACTTGGAGAAAAACAGATAAGGACAATAAACGTTTACTCTTATTTACAGCGTTATACCTTATTGCAATGGTAATTAACATAACTGCGAATCACTATGCTTTCGACATCTTACCAAATAGTGAGTTTATAAGTTCAATTCGAAATAGTTCTGGCTCACTAAATGAACTAATAACAATTAAAATAGACAAGGTTCTTGCATTTATTATAGCAACGGGAGTAAGTGCTACATTTACCTTTATTGGTCAGAAGTATTGGCTATTTAAAGAGAAGGATTAAAATTTCGGTCTGTTCAGGATAGTTTCATAAACTATCGCATCTCTTAAATTAATATCAACTCGATAGTCTTCTTCAACGTAAGATAATTTCTCTAATTCTATTTCTTCACGAATTTCATTTAAATCTGGTCCAGTATCAGCATGATGCTCATATTCAGGCATGAAATCGTATTGATGATCTACTAATTCTATTTTCTCGTTGCTTCGGCTTTCCTCTTTCGCAGCTTTATACTCCTTAATAGATTGTTCCGGTACTGTGGGCTCTACAGGTTTTGAAGTGCTTTCTCCTGAAAGCTCTTTTAAAATTTCTTCTAGTGTTGCAGAATGTTTTGGCTGCTTTTTTTGCCTTACAGGGCGTTGTTTTGGTTTTTGTTCCTTTTTTTTGCCAGAACCAAAAGCCTTATACAGTAGCCACAGCACAATTGGTAAAAATTTTAAAAAATCTTCCATTTACAAAGCGAAAATAATGAAAAAATCATTGGTATTAGGCCTTGGATCTAATCTCGGAAATAGGTACTACTATATTTACCTAGCAACTCAACTTCTGAAAAAGACTTTCAATTCAGATGTTATTGTTTCTAACATTTATGAAACAGCTCCATGGGGAAACACAAACCAATCTTCATTTCTGAATACCGCAGCTGTTTTGAGTACCTCCTTAGATTCTAAAACATGTTTTAAAACCATTAAAGAAATTGAGCAACACATCGGGAGAAAGAAAGGTGAAAGATGGGGCCCTCGATCTATTGATATTGATATTTTGTTTTTGGAAGATGAAGTATCAAATCAAAATGATGTCGAGATACCACACCCTAGAATAGCAGAACGGTCATTTGTTTTAATTCCTTGTGCAGACATAGTACCACAATTTGTACATCCAAAGTTGCACGAAACGCTCCTAGAATTATCTTCCAAAGTAGATAATGACTGTGAGTTATTTGTAAAGCAAATTAAACCCTAAGTTTGAACTTGTGTTTTTGCATTGTTTTGGAAATATCTCTTATTGGAAACAGCTGGTTAAGCAAAATAAAATCACTTATAAAGTTGGTCATTCATTTCAAAAACAAAGTATGCTTTCGCAATATCAAATTGTCGGACCAAATGGAATTATTAAGTACAGCATACCAACACAAAAAATATCGAGAAGAGGACCATACAAAAATGTGCTTATCGATTACACAGAAAGTTGGCAAGATGAACAATGGAAAAGTATTGAAAATGCCTATAAAAAGTCACCTTTTTTTCAGTTTTATAACTATAAAATTGAGCCCGTTTTTAAAATGAAAACTGAAACCATTATAGACTTTAACTTGGCCATATCCAGAGTGTTAAACCAATGCTTGCATACTAACATTCAGCTATCTGTAGATGATAAAACAGAAGTGTACTACAAAGATTTAGAAGCATTCCCAATCGCTAAATACCCACAAGTTTATGATGTAAAATTAGGGTTTATTGAAAATTTGAGTGTTCTAGACTTATTGTTTAATTTAGGTCCAGAGACATTGGATTATTTGAATTCAGACATATCATCGTAAGAACCCATCAAGCTAAACTTTTTGATTCTGTCAGTAATCAATTTTTTAGTCTTAATTTCATTTAGTTCTTTGATATTTCGTTTAAGTTCAGTCTTCATTGTCTTAAACATTGCTTCTGGGTCCATATGTGCTCCCCCAAAAGGCTCTTTAATAATGCCATCAATTAGTTTGTTATTTAGCATCTTTTCAGCGGTCAAACTGAGAGCTTCCGCAGCTTGTTGTTTGTAATCCCAACTTCTCCATAAGATAGAAGAGCAACTTTCAGGTGAAATAACCGAATACCATGTGTTTTCTAGCATTAAAACTCGATCTCCAACACCTATACCTAATGCTCCTCCGCTGGCTCCTTCTCCAATGACTACACAAACAATTGGAACTTTTAAAACAGCCATTTCCATTAAGTTTTTTGCAATTGCTTCTCCTTGTCCACGCTCTTCAGCTTCCAATCCAGGTGAGGCACCTGGTGTGTCAATTAAACAAATAACAGGCAAATTGAATTTTTCTGCCATTTTCATTAATCGGAGTGCTTTTCTATACCCTTCAGGATTGGGCATCCCAAAGTTTCTAAACTGTCTATCTTTGGTGTTTCTACCTTTTTGATGACCGATAATCATAACATTTAGATTATCAATTTGTGCAAGACCGCCTACCATAGCTTTATCGTCGGCAACATTTCTGTCTCCATGCAGTTCAACAAAATTTTTGGTAATTGCATTAATATAGTCTAAGGTATAGGGTCTGTCTTGGTGTCTCGAAATTTGAACCTTCTGCCAACCACTTAAGTCTTTGTATAACTCCTTCTTCTCAGAATGAATTTTCTTTTCAAGTTGAGCAATTGTATCGCTCATATCAACTTTCCCTTTTGCATGTGTTGCTTCAGCTTTTTCTAGCTGCTCGTACAACTCTTCAAGGGGTTTCTCAAATTCTAATAATACAGCCATATGCTTCTTATCTGATTTTGGCAAAGTTAAAAATCAAATTGAAACGAGATAATTTATTTCGCCTTCTTCGTATTGTTCAAAAAACAAAATATCTTTCAGCATTATCACCATTATGTCTTTTTCAACTTACTACTATGGTTTTAGACTTATTCAAGTATATTTTCGTAATGATGAAAAACATAGTGCTTGCATTGGTCATATTATCCTTCTTTAGTGGATGCAAAAAAGATTCAATTGGTATTCGATTTAATATGGATTACACAACCAGCTTTGATATAAAATCTGGAAATATTCTCAGTCTTCCTTTAGATTTCTTTACCCCAGATATTACCACTAACTCAGAGACTCAATTTAGCGAAAACGACACCAGAAAAGATAAAATTCAAGAAATCAAGTTAACTTCATTGTCTCTTGATATAACCAACCCCGATAATGCAACCTTTGATTTTCTAAAACATGTATACCTGTATATCAACGCAGATGGTTTAGAAGAAATAAGATACGCATTTAAGGAGAATATAGCAGACGGATTACTCATACTAAACCTTGACACTGAAGGAGTTGATCTCTCTGAATACATTAAGAAAGACAAATTCAGTTTAAGAGCTGAGTGTGTTCAAGACAAAACTTTAGATAAAGACTTAACCGTTAAAGCAGACATGGTATTTGCTGTAAAGGCAAACCCTCTCAAGTAGATGTAGAATATACCTGATAAAAAAAGTATCACTTTTATAAAACAATAGTATTACTTTTGTGTTTTAATAGTAATGCTATCAAATTTAACCTTTGTTGTAAGCAACAAGACATGCGTAAAAGACCCTATCAAGTCCGAACTAGGTAAGAGAATTCTGCTTGAAAGCATCAATTTACTTGATGAAATTGGTCTTGAGCACTTTACGTTCCGAAAACTTGCCAAAAGCATTGGTTCAACGGAAGCATCGATTTATCGTTATTTTGAAAACAAGCATAAACTGCTTCTTTATCTTGTTAATTGGTATTGGGGATGGTTAGAAAACAAAATATTAGTTGAAACTCACCACTTAAGATCAAACTACGTAAAGTTAGAAACTGTAATTGAACTATTAGCTTCACCCATTGAACAAGACCCAACAATTGAATATATAAATGAAGAAAAACTGTACCAAATAATTATTGCTGAAGGTGCAAAAGCTTATCTCGTAAAAGAAGTAGATGAAGATAATTCAGAAGGACTGTTCCTCGGTTACAAAGGATTATGCAGCATCATTGCGAACTTCATATTAGCCATCAACCCAAAATATAAGCATTCACATTCATTGGCTTCTACCATTGTAGAAACTTGCCATAACCAAATTTTCTTTAGTCAACATCTACCAAAATTAACAGACCTCAAAGAAGATGACCATTCCACTTTGAAAGATTTTGTACTTCACTTAACTGCAGCTACTATTCACTAAAATATGACTCCACTACGACGATTTTTTGGCTTGCTAAAACAAGATAAGAAAGATTTAATCTACTTATATGTGTATGCCATTTGTAACGGCTTAATTAACTTGTCATTACCCATTGGTATCCAGGCTATTATGGGGCTTGTACTTGCTGGTAGGCTATCCGCCTCATGGGGAATACTAACCCTGATTGTAATGGTTGGTGTTGCTGTCGCTGGGATATTCCAAATCATGCAACTTTATATAGTTGAAATATTACAAAGACGATTGTTTGCTAGGGCTGCATTTGACTTTGCATACCGCATCCCAAAATTTAATATCAGAAAACTAGGTAACCACTATGCTCCTGAGTTAGTAAATCGATTTTTCGATACGGTCAGCATCCAAAAAAGTATGTCTAAAATTTTAATGGACTTTTCTACCTCAATTTTGCAGATTCTTTTCGGACTTATTCTATTATCCTTATATCACCCTATTTTTATTGCATTTGGTCTTGCTCTACTATTAGTTCTATTCTTCATCATTTATTTCACTTCAAAACCTGGTATGAGGACCAGCTTAAAAGAAAGTAACAATAAATATGAAATGGCTTTTTGGCTAACAGAACTCGCTAGGGCTTTGCCGACATTCAAACTAAGCAGTTCATCAGATTTAAATCTAAAGAAAACAGATGGTATCGTAAATAAGTACCTAGACTCTAGAAAACAACATTTCAAAATATTATTGGGACAATATGGGAGCATTATAGGACTTAAGACTGCCGTTACAGCTGGATTACTAATCATTGGTGCTTTGCTATTAATTCAAAACAGCATAACTATTGGACAATTTGTTGCAGCTGAAATTATAATAATCTTGATTTTAAATTCTTCTGAAAAGCTAATAATGAGCATGGAAGCAATTTATGATGTGCTTACTTCCATTGAAAAATTAGGTAAAGTAACAGACATTGAAATAGAGCATGAAAATAGCAATGGAATGAAACTAGACGCTGATAAAGCCATTGGACTTGAAATAAAAGAATTGACCATAACTGGACTGCTCAATAAGAATATCATAAACAAAAATCTAAACTTTACCATTGAACCAGGAACGAATGTCTGTTTCTCAGGAGACACTGGATCTGGAAAGAGTAGTTTAATAAAAATATTAAGTACGAGCCATGATAATTATGTGGGAAGTATATTGTACAATGGAGTACCCATTCAAAACTTAGACCTACACGATTTAAGAAAACACATTGGTTGCATTTTTAACGATCAAGAAATCTTTAACGGAACATTTATTGAAAACATCTCGTTAGGCAGAGAAGGAATTAGTACTGAAGATATTATTGAAATATCAAAAGAGGTTGGTTTGAACAAGCTCATTGAAAGTTTCCCAGATGGTTACAATCATGTTATTATGAATGCAGATCGTGTATTTTCTGGTACGGATAGAGTGAGACTTTTAGTTGCCAGAGCGTTAATATCAAAACCTAAATTGGTGTTCGCTGAGGACCTCTTCTCTGGCTTAAAAGAGAACCATAGTGCTGAACTACTAACAATTCTTCTTTCACGTTGTAAGGATACCACATTAATATTGGTTTCGAATAACGAAGCAGTTAACCAAAAGTGTGACACCATAATAGAACTTTCATAATCCCAGTATATGTTAAATATTTCTAAAAATAGCATAACAGAAGAAGTGAATAGCTCAGCTTATCCTTCTTTATATGACATAAAGAACAATCTGGCTAAGCGGGTATTTCTTAAAGTATTAATTGGCTTGTTTTTACTAATCGTTGGATTGTTGTTTTTGCCATGGACCCAAAATATTCAAAGTAAAGGGTATGTTACAGCTCTGCGTCCGGGTGAAAGACCGCAAACAATTCAAAATACAATTCCAGGAAAGATAGAGAAATGGTATGTGCAAGAAGGAGATTTAGTGCATAAAGGAGATACAATATTATTTCTCACAGAAACTAAAACTGAATATTTTGATCCTAATCTAATAGGTAGAATAAAGGAACAAGTAGATGCCAAAGCACAAGGAATCAATGCTTATGAAGATAAATTAAAAGCTTTGGATAATCAAATTCATTCACTAAACGATTTACAAAAACTTAAGATTAGGACCCTAGACAATAAAGTTAAACAAGCAAAACTTTCAGTATCAACGGATAGTGCTGCATGGAAAGCTTCTGAAATCAATTATCAAACAGCTAAGCAACGTTTAGAACGTCAAGAAGAAATGTTCGAACAAGGATTAATTTCCTTAACTGATTTAGAAAACAGAAGACTAAAGCTACAGGAGACAAAAGCCAAAGTTATTGAGAAAGAAAATGAATATGGTTTGAGCATCAATAAATACATCAACACATTAATTGAGCAAGATCAAGTAATTAGCGAGTTTGCAGAGAAAATTTCAGATGTAAAATCAAAACGAAGCTCCGCAGGTAGCGAATTGTATCAAGGATTAGGTGAAATGTCTAAGATGAAAAACGAATTGGTGAATTACGAAATGAGACAAGATATGTATTACGTACTTGCACCAAGAGATGGATTTATTACCCAGGCAATTCAAGCAGGAGTTGGAGAAAACATTAAAGAGAATACACCAATAATTACTATCGTTCCTAAAACTTGGAAGAAGGCAGTTGAAGTTTATAT
>JABDQY010000091.1 GCA_013042025.1 Bacteroidia bacterium | reverse complement strand
CAGTTATCCTTTCCTAAAGCGGAAAAAGGGTTGAGTCTCAAATCAGATGACGAGAAGATTTCAATGAAATTTAGTTTCAGAGTACAAAGTCTTTTTACCTATGAAAATCAGGAAAGTGCATCTGCAGAAGATGCGAGTATGCAGGCTATGGTTCGTAGAATGCGTTTAAAATCTAAAGGATATATATATGATCCAAAATTTGAGTATAAACTGGAACTTGCATTAAGTCAGCGTGATATGGGTTCAGGTAAAGACTATGATCAAGTTGGAAGTGCATCGAAAGTTGTGCTTGATGCGGTTATGAAGTACCATTTAGGAAATAAAAATCAATTGTGGTTTGGTCAAACAAAACTTCCTGGGAACAGAGAGCGTGTAATTTCTTCTAGAGATTTACAATTTGTAGACCGAAGTTTGGTAAATAGTAAATTCAATATCGATCGTGATTTTGGTGTTCAGTTTAGATCTAAACAAGAAATAGGCTCTATGCCATTAACACTTGCTGCAGCTGTAGTTACAGGTGAAGGAAGAAACATTCGAGTGGATAATGCTAAAAATGGGTTGGCATATGTTGGAAGAGTTGAATTTTATCCATTAGGTAAGTTTACTAAAAAAGGAGATTATTATGGTTCTGATATGCAACGTGAAGAAAAAGCTAAACTAGCAATAGGTGCTACTTATAGCTTTAATCAGAACACAAATAGAAATGGACAAACAGGTAACTTTATAGTGGATACTTTAGGTAATGTACATACCGATATTCAAAGTGTATTTGTAGATATGATGTTTAAGTATAAAGGCTGGAGTGTAATGTCTGAATATGCACACAAACAGTTGCCTGATCATGTTACCGGGTTTACTTCTGGAGAAGGATTTGTTGCACAGTTGGGTTACCTATTTGACAATAACTATGAATTATCTGGAAGATACACGTCAATTGATGAAGTTAAAAGTGCTACAAGCAGCAAACAAACCAATGAATACACACTTGGATTTTCTAAGTACATTGTTGGTCATATGCTAAAATGGCAAACAGATATTTCATATTCTGATGTGTCTAGTTCAACCTTAGGAAACTATAGATTTAGATTTCAATTGGAATTTGGAATTTAATTTATTCCTTTGTTAACGTTGAGATAATATCGGAGGATAATATTCGCAAAATTTAAAAATTTTATAATGCAACCAAAAATCAAAAACCTATTATTAATTCTGATTTCCTTTTTTATTCTTGCTCCAGCATCTGCTCAGGATGGTGCAGTGCAATTAAGTGAAGATGACTTTATCAACTTAAATGCCAAAGGAATAGAAGAAGGAGTTAAACTTTCTTGGAGTCTTCACTATGACAAAGTAGAATCAGTAGAGAATGTAGTTGTTCGTTACCAAAAGAAAATAGAAAAGGGTAAGCCTTGGAAGTATTCTGAAGTTATTGACGGTAAGGCTACTTCAGCAAAAATCGAAGATCTTAAAGGTGGTGAAAAATATGTGTGGGAGCTAGGAGTAATGAAAGATGGAAGCGACATCTCTGGAAAAGTAGATTCGGAGGATGTTGTATGGTCTTCAAAAGGTAAGTTTAAAACAGATAGAAGCTGGGGACTTTTTAAAATTTTAGTTCTTCTCGGATCATTAGGTCTATTCATTTTCGGAATGAAGCTTATGAGTGAAGGGCTTCAACAAACCGCTGGAGGAAGCTTAAGAAAGATTCTGAGCACAATGACGTCTAATAGATATTTAGGAGTTCTTAGTGGTTTTTTAATTACAGCTCTTGTTCAATCCTCTTCGGCAACAACGGTAATGACCGTAAGTTTTGTAAATGCCGGATTGCTAACACTTGTTGAATCAGCAGGTGTTATGATGGGTGCTAATATTGGTACAACTATAACAGGATGGTTGGTTTCATTATTTGGCTTTAAAATTAGCTTATCTACTTATGCCTTGATATTTATTGCGATTGGTGCACCTCTTATGTTCATGAACAGAAAGAATACCAAAGGATGGGCGAATGCAATAATTGGATTCTCAATCTTATTTATGGGTCTTGGATTTTTAAAAGATTCAGTTCCAGATTTAGGTGCAGATTCACCAATAGTTCAGTTCTTTACACAGTTTAGTGATAGGCCATTCTTAGGAAGAATCGCATTTGTTTTATTGGGAACATTGGTGACTATTGTTGTACAATCTTCAAGTGCGGCAATGGCGTTAACACTAACAATGGTTTTAAAAGGTATTATCCCGTTTGATGTTGGAGCGGCTATGATTCTTGGTGAAAACATTGGTACTACTATTACTGCAGAGCTAGCCTCTTTAGTCGGTAATGTACACGCAAAACGATCTGCTCGTATTCACTCAATGTTTAATATTATAGGTGTAACATGGATGGTTATTTTAATGCCATTCTTCTTAACAGGAATTTCAGCATTCATGCAAAGTGTTTGGGGAATCAATCCTAATGAAGGTAAGGAAGGAGCAACTTTAGGGCTTGCTGCATTCCATACCGTATTTAACCTTACGAACGTTGTAGCTCTTATTGGCTTTGTACCTTGGCTTGTACGCGTAGCAGAAAGAACTGTTAAATCAAAAGGTGATGATGATGAGATTTATAAACTTGAATACATTTCTCGTGGATTAACCGATACCCCTGAGCTTTCGATACTTGAAGCCAAGAAAGAGGTCGCTAAATTTGGAGATTTAACATTTAGAATGCATACCAAAGCAAATAGCTTAATTCATGAACAGGATGAAAAGAAACGTGCTAAACTAATTAAGAAAATCTATAAGTATGAAGATATTACTGATCGATTGGAAGCTGAAATAGCAAATTATTTGGGTCAGGTATCATCCAATAAACTTTCAGAAAAATCATCTTCAGACTTACGATCAATGCTAAGTATTACAAACGACCTTGAAAGAATAGGTGATATATACTTTGAAATTGCGAAAGCGATTGAAAAGAAAAGTGATGCTAAACTATGGTTTGATCAAAAACAACGCGATAATTTAGATGGACTATTCAACACAGTGAAAGAAGCATTCAATCAAATGATTGCTAATCTGAATGGAAATTATGCAGACATTGATATGGAGCAAGCTCGTGCATTAGAGAATGATATTAATGACCTACGTAATAGCATAAGAAAGAAACACCTTAAAAGCATGGAGAAAGGTGATTATAACGCACAAAGTGGATTGATATATAGTAATATTTTCTCTTCGATTGAACGGATTGGAGATCATATTATAAATGTTTCTGAAGCAGCTAGTGGAATTAATTTGAACTAGAATTAATAATCAAGATGATATGAAGAGCCTCAAAACGTATGTTTTGAGGCTCTTTTGTTATTTGTTTTTTTATCTATCATTAATACAATATGCAGACTATCCGTTTTTGAAGTGAATGACACATGAATTTCTCAATTTTTTTAAAACGATAAAACATTTTTCCATTCTGCTGTTGACGATAATTTGGTCGTCTAGCATATTTGGGTAATTTTCCGTTCAGGGGATTTACATAAATTCATATCTTCTAAACCTCTTCAGAAGCAATAATTTTGATGCTATTTTTATGACTAAGAAGAATTTAAATAATCAGTAAGTCGTATATATTCTGTTTATAAAAAGGCTATATATGTCTATAATTGTCGTCTTCACTAAATGTGAGATAGTGAATTTCAAAGTATATTCGTAATCTATTTCAACTAACCCTATGCGATTTTTTATTCTAGCCCTTTTTCTATTTGTAATAACTTCAGTATTTGGCCAAGCTACACTACCTGTTAAAGATACATTTCTCACTAGAAATTCGCTACCTACTGGATATTCACATACCGGATTAGGTACAGACTATTCAGGACCAAAACTTAACTTTGATAACACAGGAGACAGCCTGATTATTTTTATAAATGCTGCTCCAGGCCCGTTAACTTTTTCCTTAGGTACAAATGACACCTTTACCTTAGACACATTGTCTTCCACCACCGTATTTCAAGTATTGCAGTCTGTAAATGGAACCACATATGACACTGTTGCAACCATTGGAGACGGCACATCTTTTATAAGAGGAGAAAAATATATAAACAGCTTAGGCATTGCAACAAGATACATTAAGTTTTATTTTACAAATAAGGATACTGGAACTAATTTATCATTGTTCAGAATATTTATTGATACTTTAGGTGGTGTGCCAGTTCGGCTTACTCGTTTTCATGGGAATGTTGTAAACGATGGCGTTTCCTTAACATGGACTACAGCATCAGAAACTAACAATAGTCACTTTGAAATTTATAAATCGCTAGATGGACAAAATTTCTTTAAAATTGGTAGAAGAGAAGGAGCAGGTAATAGCAATGCTATTAAACACTATAATTTTGTGGATTCCAAAGTTGAAGTTTTGCAATACTATAGACTTAAGCAGGTAGATTTTGATAATGGATATGAATACAGTCCCATCGTTTCAATAAGAGCTGATAATATCAAACTTGATTTTGTGAAAGAAACCGCAGAAGATTTAATTATTTCAGCTGATAAAAATACGCGTATTTTAATTACCAATCAAACAGGACAAGTACTTATGAATAAGGAGATTTTAAGTGAAACAATCATAAAGAAAAGTATGTTTAGCCATGGTGTTTTTATCGTTCAAGTGGCTAACCAAGAAGGAATTCAGACTCTTAAATGGGTTAATATGCAGTAACAT
>JABDQY010000090.1 GCA_013042025.1 Bacteroidia bacterium | reverse complement strand
TTATAAAGGTACAAGATCACGTAAGAGATATGGATTGTCAGATTTTACAAATGATAGTTTAAATAGAAGTTTAGGTTCTTTCTCTCCGATTTATAACGCAGTATGGTTACAAGATAAGTTCCAGTTTAAAGATCTTATATTACGTTTAGGTGTTAGAATTGAACGATATGACGCAAACCAAGAAGTGTTGGCTGATGAATATTCATTATTCCCAACAAACTCTGTAGCAGAACTAAGATCAATTGCTGACGGAGGATCAGGTAGAGGTGCTAAATTGCTTAACAATTATGCTATTCCGAATGTAATAGGAGATGATTTTGTAGTTTATGTAGATGATATTAATCAACCTAACAAAATCTTAGGATATAGAGATGGTGCACAATGGTATGATGAAAATGGTACTGAATTATCAAATCCAGATTTAATAGCTCAAGAAACAAATAGCGGTAGAATTCAACCATTCCTAGTGAGTGAGAATGAAGAATTAGTTGCAGAGTCATTTGCAGATTACGATCCAGTGATTAATGTTTTACCTAGAGTTTGGTTCTCATTCCCTATAAACTCGGAAGCACAGTTTTTTGCTAATTATGATGTATTAGCACAAAGACCTTCTGATGGAGCGGTGTTTACACCATATAGTCAGTATTACTTCTTAGAGTTTAACCAAGGTGGTGGATTAGCAAATGCTGCATTGAAACCAAGAGTAACAACAAACTATGAGCTTGGGTTTAAACAAACATTATCAAGAAACTCAGCTTTAAGTATTATAGCATCTTATAGAGAAAGTAAAGGAGATTTTGCTTTGGTTAAAGTTAATCAAGCATACCCTATTAGTTACCTAAGTTATAGTAACATTGACTTTTCAACTTCTAAAAGTTTCAGAGCAGAGTACGAATTAAGAGGTCAAGGTAGAACATCTATTGCTCTTAACTATGCATTGTTATTCTCAGATGGAACAGGATCAAATGCCAATTCATCTGCAGCCTTAATTCAAGCCAACCTACCAAACCTAAGATCGCTGTATCCAACACAATATGATGTTAGACATAAAATTGTAACTCGAATTGATTATCAATTTAAAGGGGGTAAAGATTATACTGGACCAATCTGGTTCAACAAGAAAATATTTGCAAATTCAGGTGCTAACTTAATCGTAACCACGCAATCAGGAGAACCTTATACGGCTTACTTAAATCCTGTTGCTAGTGTTGCTACTGGTTCTGCACAAAGACAGTCATTGGATGGAAATCCTTATGGATCTAGAAAACCATGGCAGTTTAAAGTAGATGCTACATTTAGCAAGAACTTCACAGTTAAGAAGAAGAATGTGAAAGATGACTTCAGAAGACCTACAATGGATATTCAAGCATTCCTATGGGTACAGAATCTGTTGAATACTCGAATTGTAAGAGGACTTTATGGGTACACTGGTTTACCAAACGATGACGGATGGTTAAGTTCTCCAGAGGGACAACAATTGTCAGCTAACGAGTTAAGCACACAGTCTTATATTGATTTATATAATGCGAAAGTGGATTATCCATACAATTACCTGACTCCTCGCTTAATGAGATTAGGTTTGAGAGTGTATTTCTAAGATTGATAGATAGTTAAAGAAGAATAGAAAAATATGAAGAAAGTATATAGAATATCATTGGTTGTTTTAACAGCATTACTTGCTGTTAACTTATCAGCGAAGGAATTTGAGTATAGTGAGGATCAAAACACTGGTCAAAAAACAAGAAGATCAATGAAGTTTGGTTCGGATTGTGATCCAGCAACTCAATCTGCCGATTTGGATGTAAACAACGTTCGTACTAAAATATTAAACGGTGGTGACATGTGGTGGGATTTAAGTTCTGCCAGATATGAAGTTCCTAAGATTAATGATTTAAACTCTGTAAGAAAGCACAGTATTTTTGCAGGAGCGATTTGGATTGGAGGAGAAGATTTAGGAGGAAACCTAAGATTAGCTGCAATGACTTATCGTCAAAGAGGTTCTGACTTTTGGCCAGGTCCTTTGGATGAAGCAACTAGTAATACTAGTGCTGCACAATGTGCACAATGGGATGAGGTTTTTAAAGTAGACGGAAGCAATATCATTGAACATTTCGACAATTACACAAATGATGGATTTGTTACAACTCCAGATCCACAAATCGAGAATTGGCCTGGTCAAAGATTAGGTGATAGAGAGTATGCTCCGTATAAGGATGTTAACAACAATGGATATTATGACCCTGAAAATGGAGATTACCCAATCTTAAAGAATGAGTGTAACGGCGTTGAAATCGACAATGCCGCGGAAGATCAACCGGATCAAATGTTATGGTGGATTTACAACGACAAAGGAAACATTCACTCTGAATCTCAAGGAGAGCCAATTGGTATCGAATTACAAACAACTGCATTTGCATTTGCAACGAATGATGAAATTAATGACATGACTTTTTATACAACTAGGATTACCAATAGAGGTTTTACTGAGTTGAAAAATACATATTTCGGACAGTGGGTAGATCCAGATTTAGGGAACTATGCTGATGATTATGTAGGTTGTGATGTGGGGTTATCTTTAGGATTTTGCTATAATGGAGATGATAATGATGAAGGTATTTTAGGTTATGGTCTTAACCCACCATCTGTTGGTGTTGATTTTTTTGAAGGACCAACAGTAGATACGATAATAAATGGAATTCCGACGAAACGTGAATTAGGAATGTCTAAGTTCGTTTACTACAATAACAATACTAATCCTGTTAATGGTGGTCCTCAAGGGTCTCCTTCTAACTATTACAATTACTTACAAGGTAAGTGGAAGAATGGTGCGGATATGGAATATGGTGGAGACGGTATAGTTGGTACGGATGGAACAATTGCAAATTGGATGTTCCCATTTGATACCGATAGTACTCATGCTGTAAACTGGAACGAAAGACAAGCAGGTAATACTCCTGCCGATAGAAGATTTATTCAATCATCTGGACCTTTTGTATTAACACCAGGAGCTGTTCAGCGATTAACAGTTGGTGTTGTATGGGCAAAAGCTTCATTTGGTGGAGCTGAAGGTTCATTGAATTTACTTAAAGAAGCGAGTAAAAAAGCTCAAGAGTTATTTAACTCATGCTTTGATTTGATTGACGGTCCTGATGCTCCAGATGTAGAGGTACAAGAATTAAATCAACAATTGGTGTTTTCTTTTGGAAATACGAACGATGCAAGAGTTGAAGGATACAAAGACACCGTTTTGAATGGTGAAAATGAAGAAGAATTCTATGGCTTCCAAGGATATCGTGTATTTCAATTGAAAGATGGAACTGTAAGTCTATCTGACTTAGATGATGTTTCAAAGGCAAGAGAAGTTTTCCAATGTGATTTAGAAGATGATTTTGTAGTATTAACAAATCAGGAGTTTGCTGCAGATGTAAGTGCAAATATTCCGGTATTAAAGGTACGAGGTGAAAATTCTGGTGTTGTACATACAGTAAATGTTACGGATGATCTTTTCGCTACAGGATCCAATAAACGATTGGTTAATTTCCAAACGTATTATTATATCGTTCTGTCTTATGCAGCAGCTTTAAGTGATAACAGACCTTATCTTGAAGGAAGAAAAGTACAAGAATTTTCTGCATCTCCACGAAATACTGAACCTCGATTTAGTGGTTCAAATGCACAATCGTTTTACGGTGATGGTCCAGAACTTGTGAGAATAGCAGGAGTTGGAAATGGTGGAATAAGTTTAGATTTAACACCTGAAACTGAAGCCGAAATTGTTGCAACTAATTTCATGCAAAATCCGAAATATGAGAATGCACACGGTCCTGTTAAAGTTTCTGTAATTGACCCGTTAAAGGTTCCAGAAGGAGAGTTTGAACTGACATTGTTAGAAGATGGAATTTCAAAAAATAAAGCAGGTGTAGATGAAGATAAAACTACTTGGATACTGGTTAAACTTCCAACAGACACTATTTATGCCGATACAACTCTTGCTTATAGAAATGAACAAGTAATACTTGAGTCGACTACTGGAGATAAAATATTTGATTGGGGACTTGCGGTTACACTATCTCAAGTTGAGCAACCAGGTACAGACGAAATAAAGCAAACAGGAAATGGTGTTCTTGGGTGGGAAGTAATATTTGAAGACCCAAGTAACGAATGGCTAACCGCAATGAGAGATTTTGATGCATCTCAAGCATTACAGTTTGGTATGTATGATTGGATTCGTTCTGGTGTTCAAGGTAGAAATGTTGATCCAGCACAAAGTTATTTAGACATAACTTGGGAGGATTATGCAGTAAGTAAAGAGCCTTTAGATCCTAATCAAGATTATGAAAAATTATGGAATGGTAGAGTTGCTCCTTATCGTTTGGTGTCAATCGATTCAGTAAGACCAGATAATGCTGTAACAAATCCTCGTCCTGATTATTTAAATCAAGGATTGGCGGTTTATGATAAAACATATCATACTACAAGTGGGTTAGAAAATCTCGCTAGCATAGACTTGGTTATTACGAAAGACAAATCGAAATGGAGCGAATGTTTAATGTTAGAAATGGGAGAAGATCAAGGTCTTAATGTAGATGGAGTTGAGAAGTTTGATTTACGATCGGGTCAGCTTTCTTGGAGTGGAGGAACACTTCCTGTAGGTAAAACAATTTTCCCAGGTTACGCTATTAATCTGGAAACTGGAGAGCGTTTAAACATTATAGTAACGGAAGATTCATATCAGAAATCGGAAAATGGTAGAGATATGAAATGGAATCCAACATCTAGAAATACAAACGTAAACAACTCATATCCGAGTAATGGAGGTAGACATTACATCTACATCATGGGATCGCATGTTGGAAGTCCTTCTGTATTATATCCTAAAATGGCTATATATGACGGAGGAGCAGAATACTATAGTAAAATATCCAATTTAAGAGGAGCTGCAAACAAAAAAGATAGAGAAAAAGAACTTACTAAGATTTTCCAAAACTGTTTATATGTTATGCCAACATATCTTACTCCTGGAAATGAAATGGTAGAAGGAGCTGATGGAATTCCTCTTCCTCCTTCTGATTTTAAATTGAAAATTAGAGTTCAGAAGCCATATGCATACTTCGATAAAACAAGTACTGAAAACGACGGTAACCCGCAGTATAAATTCAATACAAGTGATATCTACAACGAAATCAGTGTTGAAAATGGTAAAGATGCTATCGATATGATAAATGTGGTTCCCAATCCATACTATGCTTTGGCAAGTGCTTCTGGATATGAAGGAAGTTCATTGGACAATCAAATTAAATTCACCAATTTACCTGAGAAATGCGACATCTCAATCTATACGTTAGACGGATCATTGGTTCGTAGAATTAAGAAAGATGATGAACTAACTGAAGTGAAATGGGATTTAAAAAATACTGCTAGAGTGCCTATTGCGAGTGGTTTATACATTATTCATGTGGATGCAGGTGAATTAGGAGAGAAAGTATTGAAGTGGATGGGAATATTGAGAGAATTGGATTTAGATTCTTTCTAGTATTAATTAATTAAGAAGAATATATCAATGAGAAAAATAATAGTACTAACGACAATTTTATCGATATCTACGATACTGTTTGCTGGTAATCCAGATAGGATTGGTCAAGCAGGAGCAACACAGTTAAACATCAACGGATGGGGAAGATCTTCAGGTTGGGGATGGGCTGCTGTAAGTTCTGTATCTGGTTTAGAATCCATTTATAACAATATTGGTGGACTTGCATATACACCTCAAACCGAGGTTATCTTTTCAAGAACCGCATGGTTAATGGGAAGTGATATTAATATCAATACGTTCGGATTTGCTCAAGATCTAGGAGGAAACGGAGTTTTAGGTGTAGGAATTATGAGTTATGATATTGGAGATATTCCAATTACGACAACAGCTCAACCAGATGGTGGTATTGGAACATATAAGCCACGTTTTACAAATATTAATATAGCGTACTCAAAAAGATTTACAGAATCAATATCAGGTGGTATCGGATTAAAGGTATTCTCTGAATCAATAACCAATGCTAAAGCTCAGGGAGTTGGAATTGATGCGGGTATCCAATATATCGCAACACTAGATAAGAAGCAGAAGGTTAAGACCAACGATGTAAAGTTTGGTATATCATTGAAAAATATCGGCCCAGATGCTGAATATTCTGGTGATGGTTTGGCTATTAAATTGCAAGATCCTGAAGATGATAACAAGGTGTATACAG
>JABDQY010000089.1 GCA_013042025.1 Bacteroidia bacterium | reverse complement strand
ATTGTCTTTAACCTGTAAATCTTCTTTTATTTCGGCATAATTTGTAGTCATAAGAGCCCCGTTGTTGTTACACAAAATAAGGGATTATATCCTTAGAAACAAAATTTATCCACAAATGTGGATATCTGCACAACTAAAAAGACCCACTAATAGCGGGTCTTTTCAAATCTTAAAATTACAAATATTAACTACATCCTGTAGTAGTTCCGCAGTTTGTACATAAATGACAAGTGCCGTTTCTGATTAGTGCCAAGCTTCCACAATTTGTACAAGGAAGAGCATCAGAAGACGTACCTGTTGGTTGAACAGTCATCTTTTGAACAACACCTGCTTTTTGAGGTTCTACCTTTGATTTTACTACTACCGTTTCAGCCGGTTTAACCTGTTCGGTAGAGCTTTGAATTACTGTATCTTCTTTTTGCTCAGTTGGCTTTATATGAACTAAGTCTGTTCGGTTTAAGTATTCAAACCCTAATAGTCTAAAGATGTAATCAATTATTGAAGTTGAGTTTTTAATATTTGGATGACCTTCAACCATACCACTTGGTTCAAATCGAGTAAAGGTAAATTTACTTACATACTCATCTAAAGGAACACCGTATTGTAAACCAATAGATACGGCAATAGAGAAGCAGTTCATTAATGATCTAAATGTTGCTCCTTCTCGATGCATATCGATAAATATCTCACCCAAGGTACCATCATTGTACTCTCCAGTTCTTACAAATAACGTTTGTCCTCCAACTTTCGCTTTTTGCGTAAATCCTCTACGTTTCCAAGGAAGTCTTTTTCTCTCAACGATACTTGATAATTGACGCATAAACTCAGTACTCTTTGAATTATCAAGTATTTTCTGAGCTGCCTCTAAAACTTGATCTTGCGTTAATTCTTCAACGCTTAATCCAGCTGCAGAACCTAAAACATTGTCTACTGCAGATATAACATCTTCAACCTCTTCTTCTTTAACATCTGATTTGTTGCTAAGAGGTTGCGATAATTTACAACCATCTCTGTACAACGCGTTCGCTTTGGTACCAAGCTCCCAACTCATTTGATAGCACGATTTAATATCATCTACCGTAGCCTCGTTTGGTAAGTTTATTGTTTTAGAAATTGCTCCTGACAAAAATGGTTGAGCAGCAGCCATCATTTTAATGTGACCGTGTGCGTGAATATATCTTTCGCCTATTTCACCACATTTATTAGCACAATCAAATATTGCAAGGTGTTCCTCTTTAAGGTGAGGAGCTCCTTCAACAGTCATTGTTCCACAAACATAATCGTTTGCTTCAGCTATCTCTTTCTTGCTGAACCCTAAAGATCTCAACAAATTGAATCCTTCAGAATTGTATTGTTCTGCTGTAAAACCAAGTCTTTGCATGGTGTCTTCACCTAAAGTCCATTGGTTAAATGCAAAACTAATTTCAAATGCTGATGCCAAAGCTCCTTCAATCTTATCCAAATCTGATTCATTGAATCCTTTAGATCTTAGGGAAGCATGGTTAATTGATGGTGCACCATCTAATGATGCATATCCTTTAGCATAATTTACAATAGCATTTATTTCTTCTTCAGAATATCCTAAGTTATGAAGAGCTAGTGGAACTGATTGATTAACTATTTTAAAGTATCCTCCACCTGATAATTTTTTAAATTTAACAAGAGCAAAGTCTGGTTCAATTCCAGTTGTATCACAGTCCATAACCAAACCAATTGTTCCTGTTGGTGCAATCACAGTAGTTTGTGCATTTCTGTACCCGTACTTTTCACCCCATTGAACTGCTTTGTCCCAATTTCCTGTAGCCGAGCTCAATAAATATTCTGGACAATATGCTGGGTCTATGCCAACCGGTTTAATACTAAGCCCGTCGTATTCATCTAGATTATATGCTGCGTATCTGTGATTTTTCATTACGCGAAGCATGTGTTTCTCGTTTTTCTTGTATTGTTTAAATGCACCCATAAAACTAGCCATTTCAGCAGAAGTTGCATATGCAGTACCTGTTAAAATTGCTGTTACAGCTCCACCGATTGCAGTTGCTTCTGGGCTGTCATAAGGAATGCCTGATACCATTAATACAGATCCCAGGTTTGCATAACCAAGTCCTAAAGTTCTATACTCGTATGATAAACGAGCCACTTCTTTACTTGGAAACTGAGCCATCACAACAGAAATTTCTAAAACAACTGTCCAAAGACGAGAAGCATATTCAATTGCTTCAACATCAAACTTAGATTCTTCTTCGTTAAAGTATTTTCTTAAGTTTAATGATGCTAAGTTGCATGCAGTGTTATCTAAAAACATGTATTCAGAACAAGGATTAGATGCATTTATCAATCCTCCTTCAGGACAAGTGTGCCATTCATTTATAGTGGTGTCAAATTGAACTCCTGGATCAGCACAAGCCCAAGCAGCAAACGAAATGTCATCCCATACCTTATTTGCAGGTACACTATCGATAGCTTTCCCTGAACTTCTTGAAATTAATTCCCACTCACCGTCGTTTTTAAGAGCCTCAAAAAACTTATTGGGAATACGTACCGAATTGTTTGAGTTTTGCCCAGAAACGGTTTGATATGCCTCACCCTCGTAATCTGAAGCATATCCTGCATCAATAAGAGCCTTTACCTTCTTTTCTTCATCCTTTTTCCAATTGATGAAAGACATAATTTCTGGGTGGTCTAAATCAAGACAAACCATTTTGGCTGCTCTTCTTGTTGTTCCTCCAGACTTTATTGCACCTGCGGCTCTATCTCCGATTTTTAAGAAGCTCATTAAACCACTAGAGTATCCTCCTCCACTTAATTTTTCATTTGCACCTCTAATAGCAGAGAAGTTTGTTCCAACTCCAGAACCGTATTTAAATATTCTAGCCTCACGAACCCAAAGATCCATAATACCTCCTTCGTTTACCAAGTCATCATCTACAGATAAGATAAAACAAGCATGAGGTTGAGGTCTTTCATAAGCAGATGTAGATTTCTTTACAGCACCTGTTTCATGATCAGAGTAATAATGACCTTGTGCCTTTCCAGTAATATCATATGTGTTATGTAATCCAGTATTAAACCATTGTGGGCTGTTTGGTGCAGCCATTTGACCTAAAATGCTAAATACCAACTCATCGTAAAACACTTTTGCGTCCTTTTTAGAAGCAAAGTATCCGTAGCGTTCTCCCCAAGTCTTCCAACAATCTGCTAATCTGTGAGCAACTTGCTTAACTGAAGTTTCAGTTCCAAGCGATCCGTCTTTTTGAGGAACACCTGCTTTTCTAAAATATTTTTGTGCTAATATGTCCGTAGCAACCTGAGACCAGTCTTTTGGCACCTCTACATTTTCCATTTTAAACACCTCATCACCAGCAGGATTTTTAATTACTGAAGTTCTGTATTCGTATTCATATTGATCTGTTGGCAATACCCCCTCTTTGGTATTATATCTTTTAAACTTTAATGCGTTTTTGTTGTACTTAGGCTTTTGGCTCATTCGTGTCAGTTTTTGGTTTATTTAATCTATTAATCTCGTCTCCGCTTAAAAAAAAATATAGCGAGTTTTTCGTCAAAAATATGTTCTTAAGCTATTATGATTTAGTTGGCTTTTTCCACACATCAACATTAAAGTTTTTCAATTGACTTATTTTTAAGAGATTTGCGTTGTTGATAACAAAAAAAAGAAGCTAATAATGTGGAAAACACCACCGCTTTTTAAGCCTTTCTGATACCTTTGTTCACAAATTGCAGACTATTAGCATATTAC
>JABDQY010000083.1 GCA_013042025.1 Bacteroidia bacterium | reverse complement strand
TGCAAATTTACCATTTCTTGGCAAAATTTATATTCTATTTCCTGGTTTGATGCAACAATTACCATACGATCATCCCAATGTTTCTTTATCATCTGATTGTACCACAATGTGTTTATATCATCAAAATTGGAACAAGGTTCGTCCAATAACAGGGCAGGAGCGTCGGTAAATAAGGCTAGAGCAAGTTTTACCTTGTTTTTAAGTCCTGATGAAAGTTCACTGTATTTCTTATCGAGAAAGTCGGTTAATATGGATTGATTCCATTGTTCCTCAATTGAAATTTTGGGTTTTTTAAAGCTGAAATGAAATTTGAATAATTCGCGAACGGTGTAATCGTCTAATAAATGCATTTCTGGACTACAAAAACTAAACAACGATTCTGTAGTGCCTAAAGGTGAATAAGTTACGTCTCCTTTGGTAGGAGTTAAAACACCACCAATTATCTTTAGTAAAGTGCTTTTACCGGAAGAGTTATATCCCAAAAGGGCGTATTTAGTATTGCCGGAAAATGTGTAATTAAATTTTTTAAAAAGTACTTCCTTATTGAAGCGTTTGGCTATGTCTTTACACTCGATGGTAAGCATTTAGCGAGAAATGTATCCTTTCATTACACCTCTGTCTGAAGCACGAATAAAGCTGATAATATCATCTCGTTCTCGTGTTGCCGGCATTTCAGCTTCAATCTTGGTAATTGCTCTAGCGTTATTCAATCCTCTTACATAGAGTGTTCGGTAAATTTCTTGAATTTCACTTATTTTTTCTGGTGAAAATCCTCGTCTTCTTAATCCAATACTATTTACACCTTCATAACTAAGGGGTTCTCGGGCCGCTTTTGTATATGGTGGTACATCTTTTCTAACCAAAGATCCTCCACTAATCATTACATGTGCTCCAATCTTTACAAATTGATGAACCGCAACTAAGCCACTTAAAATAGCGAAATCATCTATTTCAACTTCTCCTGCTATTTGCGAAGCATTTCCAATTATTACATTATTACCTAAAATACAGTCGTGAGCAATATGAGAATATGCCATAAGCAGACAGTTGTCTCCCACAATCGTTTTAGCTCTTGCATTTGTACCTCGATTAATTGTAACACACTCTCTAATGGTAGTATTGTCTCCTATTTCTACCGTTGTTACTTCACCATCAAATTTTAAGTCCTGAGGAATTGCAGAAATAACAGCTCCAGGAAAAATTCTGCAATTTTTACCAATTCGAGCTCCCTCCATGATAGTTACATTAGAACCAATCCATGTTCCTTCTCCAATTTCAACATCTTTGTGAATGGTTACAAACGGTTCAATAACTACATTGTCTGCAATTATTGCTCCGGGATTTACATATGCTAGTGGTTGAATCATTTTATTTATTTTCTACAATTTGAGCCATCATAACAGCTTCTGTTACTAGTTTATTTCCTACAAAAGCTTCTCCTTTCATAATACATAACCCTCTTCTAACTGGTGCAGTTAGGGTCATTCTAATAAGTAGTGTATCACCCGGTACCACTTTGTCTTTGAACTTTGCATTTTCAATTTTCACAAAGTAGGTGCTCCACTTTTCGGGGAACTCTTTATCGTTCAGAACTAAAATACCCCCTGCTTGAGCCATTGCTTCTATCTGAAGTACTCCAGGCATTAAAGGTTCACCTGGAAAATGTCCTTGGAAGAAATACTGATCTCCAGTGATGTTTTTTACAGCAACAACCTCATTGTCTGTTAGTTTAATTACCTTGTCAACTAGTAAAAATGGATGTCTATGCGGTAGTATCTTTTCAATTTCTTGATGATTGAATACTGGAACTACATTGGGATCATACACTGGTGTATTAACGGCATTCTTAGATTCCTTCTTATACTTCTGGTATGCTCTCTTGATCTTTTTAGCAAATTCAACATTTGCAGCATGACCAGGTCTTGCAGCCAATATTTGAGCTTTAAGAGGTACTCCAGCTAAAGCTAAATCACCAACCATATCTAACAACTTATGACGTGCAGGTTCGTTCTGAAATCTTAAATCGACATTGTTTAAAATGCCTTCCTTCTTAATCTCAACTTTATCTCTATTGAACAGCTTTGCAAGCTTGTCCATTTCACTTTCTTCCACTTCGCGATCAACAATAACTATGGCATTATTTAAATCGCCACCTTTAATAAGATTGTTGTCAACCAACATTTCTAATTCATGTAAGAAGCAAAATGTTCTGCAACTCGATATCTCATCACTAAATTCAGAAATATTGGTAATAGATGCATGCTGACTACCTAAGACTGGTGAGTTATAATCCACCATCACTGTCAATCGATAATCGTCTGCAGGCAAGGCCATCATTTCTACTCCTGAGCCATCTGCATAATTCAAACGACTTTTTATTTCAAAATACTCTCGTTCTTTCTTTTGGGTTTCAATTCCTGTCTTAACCAACAAATCAATAAATGGCTTAGAACTTCCATCCATGATAGGAGTTTCCGGTCCATCCAGCTTAATTAAAACATTATCAATTTCTAAACCAGCAAGTGCAGCCAACACATGTTCAACGGTATTTACCCTAGCACCATTATCTTCAATTGTTGTTCCTCTTGAAGTGTCAACTACCAAATCACAATCTGCTTTAACTTTCGGTTGTCCTTCTAAGTCTGTGCGTTGAAAGACATATCCATGATCTTCGGGGGCTGGTTCAAAGGTCAGTGTTACTTTCTGACCAGTGTGAAGTCCAACTCCAGAAACACTTACACTTCCATTTAGCGTTGTTTGAAACTTATCCATTTTCAGATTTATTTTCTGTTTTTAGTTTTGATTCTAATTCTCTTATTCGTTTTTCCATTTCAGGAAGATTTCGATACAAAACCCTCGATTTCAATGCATTACCCATTGGCAAATGAGGTGAATCGGTAAATTTACCACCTTCTTCTTTTATGGTATGGTTCACGCCACTCTGTGCACCAATTTGAGTATTATTTGCGATAGAAATATGTCCGACTATTCCTACTTGTCCTGCGATAACACAGTTGTCACCAATCGTGGTACTTCCAGCAATTGCTACTTGACCTGCCAATACCGTGTTTTGTCCGATTACAACACCATGAGCAATTTGAACAAGATTGTCAATTCTGCAACCATCTCCAATTATAGTACTACCCATATTGGCTCTGTCTATGCTGCTGTTTGAACCAATTTCAACATTGTTTCCAATTACAACATTTCCAATTTGAGGTATTTTTATATAGGTGCCATCTGGCATTGGAGCATGTCCAAAACCGTCGGAACCAATTGCAGTTCCACTATGGATTATGCAGTTATCACCAATTTGAGATTGGTAGTATATTGATACGTTGGAATAGATTAATGTATTTGCACCAATTTTTGTGTCTTCATAGATGCTACAATTTGCAAATATTCTTGTGTTATCTCCAATGGTAACGTTTTCGCCAATATAGGTGTGTGGTCCTATATGACAGTTTTTACCTATTGAAGCACTTGGTTCTATTGTGGCAGTAGAGTGAATTCCTTGTTGTGGGTTTTTGTAATCGAAAAACTGTATTAGAATTTGGCAGAATGCAACATAGGGATGAGAGCATCGAATTACCGTTTTCCCTTCTGGAATTGGGTTGATATTATCCCCTACAAGAACAATTCCTGCTTCGGTTGTTTGTAAATAGTGAATGTATTTTTTATTTGAAATGAAGCAAAGATTGTCTGCTTTAGCATCTTCAATTTTGGCAACCTGACTTACCTCAACGGCTGAATTACCTTCGACTTTCCCATTTACAATTTCCGCTATTTTAGCTGCAGTAAGTTTCAATAGGCGGCAAATTTAATGTATTTCAACGGGATAAATCTCATTTTTTAACTAGCTCATTTTAAATAGGTTATAAAGAATTTAATCTGAGGCTTATTGTCGTTTGAAATGTTGTATATCTCGGAAGCTTCAGATAGATCTTTGAGCTCACCGTTTTTTAGTCCAATTTTCAGGGGATCTCCTTCAGTAGAATAGGTACTATTTGATAATTTGCCATTCACAACAAAATGTTTTGCTTCGTCTTTAGTAATACCCAGTTTAGTGCAAACATCTTCAATTTTACTTTGGCAATAGCTATCAGAAAACGGTTGGTCTGAAAGTTCAATTTTGGGTAAGTTTCTGTTTATTAACATGCTACATAAAGTTGATAGCGTTATAT
>JABDQY010000081.1 GCA_013042025.1 Bacteroidia bacterium | reverse complement strand
CTATAAGAACCGCTTGGTTATAATCATTCAGAGCATCTGAATAACGCTCAATTCTATAGTAACAAACACCTCTATTATTGTATAAAACAGCAGAAGAAGCATCTACATCTAACGCACGGGTATATTCTACTGCAGCTCCAGCGTAGTCACCTGATCTAAATTTAACAACTGCTTTTCGGTAATAATCTGCTGCTGATTGAGCAAAACTTGTAGAAACGATTGTAAAAATGGTTAATAGTAGAATAGTTCTTTTCATATTAGTAGTTCGTAAGTATGGTTCAAATATAGAATATTTTTCCCAAATCAAGAAATATTGCAGATTTTTTTTATTATTTTTTTGAATCATTGTGAAGGAGTTGCCTCCAATGATACTAAAAAAATTGAATAATTGGTAATATCGAAGTAAGGATTACTTCTTTTTATTGCCTCCTTTAGCCTTGCCGGTGTAAGGATCTACCCCCCTTTTCTTAGCCATATCTTCCAGTCTTTTTTGCAAACCAGACTTCTTGACTTTCACTTTCTTCTTCTTACTATCTTGTATCTGTTTGTGTAATTTATCTTCATCGATAACAAACTTTCTGATAACAAAATTTTGAATTATCGTAATACACGTAGACAAGAAATAATAAAAACTTAAAGCTGCAGCATAGTTATTAAAGAAACCAAGGAACATTATCGGCATGATATACATTACCGTCTTCATAGGACCCACCATTTGGCCACTAGCTTGGCTATTCATGAAGGTATAAATTAAGGTAACTATGGTCATTAACAATGTAAATAGACTTACGTGATCTCCATAGAAAGGAATTTCGAATCCTCCAGGGAAATCATATATACTATCGTAGCTAGATAAATCTTCAGCCCACCACAATTTTTCTTGACGCAATTCTATGGAAGCTGGGAAGAACCTAAACATAGCAAATAGTATCGGCATCTGCACCAATTGGGGTAAACACCCACCGAGCGGACTAACACCTGCTTGTTTATAGAGCTTCATTTGTTCTTGCTGCTGTTTTTGAACGTCGCCCCCTACTCGCTCCTTTATTTCATCCAATTCAGGTTTTAGCAACTTCATCTTTGCTGATGACTTGTAAACCTTATACATTGGAATGATTAATGCCGACTTAATTATTAAAGTAAGTAATAAGATAATTATACCATAGCTGCTAAAGTATTGTTCCAGCCAATTGAACACCGGTATTACAATAAACTTATTTACCCAACCAAAGATTCCCCAACCTAGCGGAATCATTTTTTGAAGATGAATTTTCTCTTTCTTTAATGTTTGATAATGATTAGGACCATAGAAGAAGGTCATGTTCTCTTCAACTACATCATGGTCAAGAGGTAAATAGAACTGTGCAGAAACATCTTTCAGGTAAGTCTCATCTTTACCTTTTTCAAGATAAATCTTTATTCCATCTTCATCAAAAGCTCTACTATGAATTAAGGTTTGATTAAAAAACTTCTGTTTGAACGAAATCCATTTTACATTTCCTTGTAATGTTTCTTCATCATCATCACTCGTTTCACTTAAATAATCTACATCATCCTCAGATGCGTAGTTATAATATATGGTGGTTGCATTTCTTTCATCTTCTATGGTCTTTTCTTGACCTTGTAATTTAGCCTTCCAAACCATCTCCGCATAACGATTGTTTGGAGCTATAATTTTTTCTATTCCTACAAAGCGTAAATCATAATTCATCTTATATGAATTAGGCTGTAAGGTGTAGGTTTGAATAATCTTAGCGTTCCCCGGTAAGGTTGCTGTAAATGCAATTGAGCTATCTCCTCTTGCTTCTGGTACAAAATCCAGTAATGAAGTATTGATTGAGTTGCCGTTAGCTAACGGGATAATATAACTTATCTGCGACTGATTCTCTTCAAATAGAATTAAGTCTGAAGAATCGTATCTATTATATTCTAATAATTGTAGCTTCTTAGGAATCCCTCCTTTTGAAGTAAAATCAACGGTAATCTTGTCATTCTTCAAGGTTTGGACTAGCTCAGGAAGAGATTCAACAATTTCTGCAGTTGTATCCTCAATGATTACTTCTAGAGCCTCAGAAGAGTCAACGCTTAGTTCCTGTGCTGATTCAACCTGAGTGGTATCAGAATTTGTGGCATTTTGCTTTTCAAGTTCTTCTGTATTTTGCTGAGTAAAATAAAAAAAGCCGATAAACAATAAGAAAATTAATACGTAACCCGTGGTGGTGCTCCTATCCATGCTATTAAAATGGCTGCAAATGTAGAAGGTTTAACGAGATAGAGAAAACCTAAAGCGAGAAGTAAGACATAAATGATGAAAATTGGGATAAACTTTTAAGCACCTTTCCATCACTTTTCCTTCCAACCTGTTTGGTTATTTTAAAATTTATAGCATTTATAAGAGTTGTAGCCCCTGTTTTATTTCCAAACCTAGCTTCGATATATTCTTTACGGTTATCAAAATAAGATTGAGAATAATCCAACAACATGTATTCTTTGATTTTTGCTAATATTTCTGCAAAATCTTTACCGATGGTGCAAACTTTTTCTAGGCCAGAGCCATCTACCATTTTAGGATTAACAATCGCAAATTTACCTCTATACAAAGCGTTTAACAGTTTAAGTTTAATGCCAGTATTCTGATTTGTATACAATACATTAAGGTGAGCCTTCTGAATCAGCGTTTGAATTTCTTCGGTAGTAATATTTGATTGAAGTGCTATATTATCATACTGTTCACACAATTGACTTAGTTCTTTTGGTGGGTTATTACCTGCTATTACACAATCAATGTCTAATTTCGAAAATACTTCTTTCACCAACTGCATTGCGGCTATGTAGTTTTCGGGCACCGCCAAGTTACCATGATATAAAACAAAATCTCCTCGACCCCCTGGATATGTCATTTTACTGCAGCTATGAAATGCTGGAAGGTAGATTACGTTTTTATATTTCTTAGAAAAATACTTCGTGTCATTTGGGCTAATTGCAGCAATAAGATTAGCATGCTTTAAAACCGACTCATACTTTCTAAGTTTTTCTGCTTCAATTCTAAAAAAATACTTTTTAAAGTAGCTTAACTCAGATTTCTCTAAATGCTTATAATAATGGTGCTCAATATTGTGTGTTCGCACAATTTTGTAACGATTAGCAAGTTTAGGATTCGCTAAATGATATGTACAATGCAACCCCTCAAACATTATTGGATTTGAATCTTTACATAAGTTTGTCAGCAAGTCATCACCATTTCTAGAATTTACGATATACGGTTTGCTACCGATAAATGGATTCTTAAATGTTCTTCGCTTATAGTAAAAGAGCTTTTTACAGTACTTCTTAAGCACTTGCGTATTCCGCTCTCTCCCATATTGATACATATGCAAGGTAACTTCTACTCCTTGTTTGTGCAGGGCTTGAACCTTATAAAAGATATCAATTACCCCTCCATAATCAGCAGGATATGGTACATCAAATGCCACTATATGAAGTTGTTTAGGTAATGTTTGCATATATACTTAATAGTTCTTTTTCTTCCGATTGCCAATTCAGAACTTGTCGTGCAAGTAAGCAGTTTTTTTTCAATTCAGCATAGCGAGCTTTATCATCTATGAGTAATTTAATGGCTTTAACAAGCTCTTTAGGGCTGGAATCTGAGAAGACACAACAATCAAATTCATTGTTCAACTTTTCGTATTCCGGAAAGGCATTCGTAACAGCAGGTATTGCTGCATGGATATAATCAAAATACTTATTGTTTAGCGAATAATAATAGCTCAATCCAAGGTTCTCCGACACATTTATTCCGGCATAGGCATGGGTTGTAATTTCTTTTAAATCTGCAGGTTTAATTAATCCTAAGAAGGACACCTTATTCTCCAAATTGTGTTCCTTAACCAATAATTTAAGGGATTCTTCAATGTCACCAGACCCTGCGATTTTTAGATTAAAGTCCACTTCTCGCATGGCTAAAATCAAATTTTCAATTCCACGTCCTTTGTTAAGGGCTCCTTGGTAGATTAAATAATCTCCAGGTTCAGTAACAATTTCAAAATTCTCATCTAATTCTGGACAATTTCGAACTACATGAAATGAGACTTCGTATTCTTTTGTATAAACTTCAGCTATCTTACTTCCTACTGTTATAGCATAGTGGAGTTTTGGAACAATCCATCGCTCTATTCGTAGCCATATATTTCGTACATGTTCACGCTTTAATAATTCTGGAACTTCAGTGAAATACTCATGAGAATCGTACACAATGTGCTTACCTTTAATTCTTGCAGCAAGAAAACCTGCTAAAAGGGTATCTAAATCTACAGCATGAACAATATCAAATTTAGTGAATAGCAAACGAAAGAACAACCGAATGTTATACATCATATAAAACAGTGGCCCGGATTTAATTAAGAAATTACTTCGTTTCTGCTTAAACGGTCTTTTTTCTGCAGCTGCATCGGACTTTCTTCTACCCCACAGACTCACATTATACTTTTTAGATAATGAGGTGCAGATACGAATCATACGTTGATCGTAAACTACATCGTTTATTACTGTTGCTATTATTCTTGGTTTTTGTTCCAAGTATAGGTTCGGTTAGTTTTGATAAGGTGTTCGTTGTTCAACAACCATTTTATTGTTGAAGCTATTTTTTTCTCCTCCAACGTACTAAACAAAGATAAAATTGCTTCAAATGTTAAACTGTTATTCACAGTTTGTTCTTTTATTAAAGCAATCACATTATTTAACTCATTTTTCTTAAAACTCGTTTTCTTGAGAAGGCGACAAATATCACATTTTCCGCAATCTTCTTTTCTATCCTCACCAAAATATTTGAGCAACATATTTTCTCTACATTCAGAGTTATTTGTGCTGTATAGCTCTAAGTATTCCTGACGGTATTCTTCTCTATCTCTTAGTGTAACATATACTTTCTTATCAAATTCTATCTGTGTTGGACGAGCTCTAAGATATGTAATAGAATTGCCACTTTGGCCAGGTATGTAATCGATTATGTTGTCCTCAGCTAGTTTTGATAATTGCCTTTTCAAATCTTCTTGACTACACTTTTGTCTTTTAGCTAATTCATCGTACCGTAATCCCACAAAATGCTCAAACATTCCACCGTATGATCTCAGTAAAAGCTTTATAAACATATCTTGTACTTCATTGGCAACTTGATATTTATATAACTCCTCCTGCCCAACTAAAAACTTCACCTTGGGCAGATTAAAAAGTGCTTCATTCAATTTAACGAAACCTAAAGCATGTAAAACGCCTAGTGCATTATTCACTTCATGGTATTTTAACCTAAATCGCTCAATAAACTCCTGAATATTAAGTGGATAAGTGATTCCTTTCCCTGAAGTAAAAGCCACCTGATGGTAGTTGTATAAGCAATTTAGTATATGTTCTAATTGAGGTAAAGAGGGATAGGTTGTCCAGCTCGATTTTTCTTCTGAGTCGTTTGTAAGTAAAATACAATAAGCTGCGAGATTGTCTCTTCCAGCTCTACCTGCTTCTTGATAATAAGCTTCAGGGCTTTTTGGTGTCTCAAAATGAATTACGAGACGAACATCTGGTTTGTCTATACCCATACCAAAGGCATTGGTGCAAACAACGATACGGGTTTTGTTATTCAACCAATCTTCTTGGACTTGAGATCTTACACTTGATTCTAATCCGCCGTGATAAAAGGACGCAGATATTCCATTGGATTGAAGAAGATTAGCCACCTCTTCACATTTTCTGCGGGTATTGGCGTATACCAACCCAGTGCCATGCATTTTGCTTAATATCTTAACTATCCTTTGAACCTTATTGCTTTCTCTAAATACCAGATAGCTTAGGTTATCTCGTTTGAATGATTTTCGATAGATGTGTTCATCATTCTTAAAATTTAAAAACTTAAGGATATCAGTTTGAACAGGATCGGTGGCAGTTGCTGAAACGGCTATAAAATTTGCCTCTGGAACAATTTCCTTCAACTCCCCTAGTTGCAAATATTCTGGTCTAAACTGATGACCCCATTGCGAAATACAATGAGCTTCATCCACCACAAAAAAACTAACCGGAATATTCTTTAAATAGGATCGGAATTGTTTGGTAGCAGCTCTTTCCGGACTTAAATACACCAATTTATACCTACCATTTAACGTATTCTGTAGTTCAGCTTCTAATTCCTTACTTGTTAATCCTGAATGAAGAGCAATGGCTGGAATATTTCTTTTTGTAAGGTTATCTACTTGATCTTTCATCAAAGCGATAAGCGGCGAAAACACGAAACAAACTCCTTCTTTAGCCAGAGCAGGCAACTGGTAACAAATAGACTTGCCTCCACCAGTTGGTAGCAATGCTAATGTGTCATTTCCTTGCATTACAGAGAGAATTATCTCTCGTTGCAATGGTCGAAAAGACTCAAATCCCCAATGTTTTTTTAAAAGGCTCTCTAGCATTGTATAACAATGCGAAGATACTTTTTTAGATATGAGAGGCTAGTTGATATTCTTACTAGTACAATCTACAGCATCGAACGATACGTTTTGATAAGTAAGGCACCTAGATTTTTATGCGGCGGTATGTAATCCTTAAAACGTTTATCTGCAGTGGTTCCAGCTGCAAACTTTCTATCTAAGGTGTACCACAAATTGTCCCATACTATATCTTGTCCTTTACGTATCACTTCGTTCAGCTCCAAAGCTAAGCGATCATTCACCATCATGGTTCCAATTTGCTTGCTTGAAATGATTTGAGCATTCGGAGAATATTTAAGAACCTGGCTAATGTTGTTATACCCTCCACATGATCCCAAGAACACAATCTCTGCATTTGGTGTAAGGCTTTCTATTGCGGCACTTGCAAAGTATGAATGCCCCCTATGCACTACTACATCTGGCCATCGTTGGGTTTCAGCAAAATGAGCTTTTATCGCATCTTGACCTGCATATTCAGTGGTTGGTTTGTTGGCATATATTTCAACGGCCATTCCTCTCACAGACTTTATTAGAATGTATGTTCCTTTATCAATAATTCTCCAATTACCATTTCTAAACGTTCCTAAGAAGTGAGCATACGATGCCTTCCCATCTGGATCGTCGAAAAAGAAATGTTGTTGTATGTTTTTTCCTTCTTTATAAATTCGATCTATGGGTAAAATTTTAAGGCTTACTGTTTGATCATTAAAAGCCATCGTAGAGGTTGATTGACCACCGATTTCAAAAACACTTAGAATTAGACTATACAGTTTTTCTGCTTCTGGATCAGTATACCTTATTTCTTCGTAATAAGCCAGTATTGCTTCTTCAAACATTTGCTTCTCAGAAGCTGATTTTATACTACCATAGGTATCTGCTATTGTTACTGCACTGCTGAGGTTGTCATTTGCATTCTCAATTCCTTGAACCAATCGCTGAAACAACATCTTCTTTTCATAGTCTGTCATCTTCGACAAAAAGCCAGATAAGGTGTTGTACCCCGCACACATCTTTATAAATGTTCTAAACTTATTGAAATTGTTGTGGTGCAGAAATTCAAAACTGCTTGATGCTTTCACCTTTCTAAGCATACGGTTATACATGCCTAAAAAAGTAGATGTATAAATTTCATCTTCGCTATAAACC
>JABDQY010000080.1 GCA_013042025.1 Bacteroidia bacterium | reverse complement strand
GTCCTGGATCATAAAACGAATTTGACTTTACATATGGAAACAATCCTAACCCTTCGTTCTTTTGGGCATAAACGTTGTTCGCATAAAATGTAATTATGCAGCAAAGAATTATGAACTGAGTTTTACCAACCACTTATAGGCACAAAAATACCTATTCTACTGAAAGCCAAGCAGGGTCATAGCCAATTTGTTTCACTTTTTCCAAAATTTCTAATCCTACCGCTCTATCTTTTCCCACATACACCCCTACTCTATAGTATCCATTGGGCTGCGGAATGATTCTAGCATCGTCGAAATCTCTCAACATCTTTTGCAACCACTTGTCTGCAGTATATTTATTTGGAGATGAAATAGTTATCACATAGTAGTTTTTATCTTCAGGAATTGGAGGAAACTCAACCTCCTGTTTCTTGATGTTTGCGATGCTATCTTTTCTACGTTGTTCCAACATTGCAAGTCGCCTATTCTCTTCTTTAATTCTTCGTTCCTCTTCCAAAGCCAATCGTTCTTTTTCTTTTGCTGCTGCCAACATTTGCTCTCTTAACTTTCTTTCTTTATCCAGCTTTTCTTGCAATGCCTTTTTTTCTGCAGCTAGGCGTTGCCTCTCTTCAACTCTTGATGAACTATCAACTTCTTGTACTTTGTATACTGTTTCAGTGATGTATATGGTATCTACAGTAGTTACCGTTTTTCCTTTTTGATTTTCCAATTGTTGCTTTAGTTCAGCAATTTCTTTGTCTTTGGCTTCTTTGATTTGCTTAACTTGTAATTTCTCTTCTAATGATACAGAATCATTTCCAATTGAGTTGCGAACACGAGCCAACTCCAGTTCTTTTAACTCCAATTCACTTGATTTTGCATTTAATAAATACTCCAAGCTATCAACTACTATTTTATGGGCAAATTGTGCTAAGGTATCAGGGCACCCGCCCATATCCTTAGTACCAAATTGAGTAGGACATTTATCCAGAGCGTCAGCAATACCATCTCTATCAGAATCCATTTGCTTAATCTTAGGACCTTTGTCATCTAACCTTCCCAAACTTTGTGACAACCCCATTCGATACTGCAGCTGAGTATTGAAATCACCTAATAGTTTTTGGTCTATGGCAGCCTGGATTAGAAAATGTGTTCTATTGGATAAACGGAAATTAAATCCAGCACCATATTGGTTATGAAATACCCAAGGACTTTTCCCAAAATCATTCATTTTTGGAATGTAATCCGTTCTGTAACCAAACGTAAAGTACGGAGCTATCAATGGATTTTCCTTCAAAATTCTTCCATTGTTCAACTTGAACCTTACCGATACATCAAGACCTAAAGCATATGCCTTAGAAATAAATTCTTCTTTAATGTTCTGATTAAGGATAAAACCATTCGCAATCCCTGTACTCAACATCCAAGTTCGTGAAAGTTTTCTTTGATAGGCAATACGAGTAGAGTGAGATAAAGAGCTATCAAAAGCAAACAACTCGTTATCCAATAAACGTACGTTATAATCCGTAAAATTTTGATACAAGCCTATGCCATGTTTCCTATCAGGGTCTTGAGCACTGCACGTTAGTGTGAGCACAACACTTAGAAAAGTAACAGTTTGCTTGAAAAGTTTCATTTTACTATGATCTAAAAACCTCAAAAATATGAGCGTACGTTAGATCTATAAAATAATAACAGCAAATCTTCTGCCAAAAGTATGTTTATTGCACAAATAAGGCTACACTACTCAACCGTCACATTAATCGTCTGTGACCATTTTTCTCCGTAAGAGACATGATTTCCCTCTCCGAATTGCAGTGTTAGCATATAGTCTCCTGGGTTCAATGAAACTGAGTCTGAAGTTTCTCCTCCACCATAATGAATATTCATAGAATCTGCAATTATCACTATGCCTTCTGGAGTAAACCCATTATTGATTAGCAAATGGTGATGTCCAAATCCTTCATGAACTTCACCTTTAGGTTCCACTTGCATTCCTTCTATTCCCATTTCAATGAGGAAAGGAGAAGTAAGTGTATCTCCATTTTTAATATTGGTAAAAAAAACGCCGCCATCTGCTACAGCTTCAGTTGAATCTTCCTCAGACTCCGTCTCCGACTTATTCGGTGAAGTACAAGCTACAATAAATGAAATGGCCAATAAGAATATAAATGTATTTTTCATGATAGTAATTAAATGGGTGGAAGATGGGATTCGAACCCACGACCCCTGGAACCACAAACCAGTGCTCTAACCAACTGAGCTACAACCACCATATTATTGAACTTTAACGCTTTTTTTAAGGAGACCAAATTGTGGTTAGAATCACCTCTTTTTAAGCGGGAGGCAAATATAAAAATAGTAAGATGATAATATCTATATAATTTTAAAATTATTTATAAGCTAGTAAAAATGCTCCTTCCTTAATTAAATGTGGGCAATTAGAATACTTTAATGTTGCTTTTAGCAGTTATTTTGAAGGGTATTTCTATTGGAATGAAAAGATTGATTAAAAACCTAATTCTTACTGTCTCAGTTTTGTGTTTTGCTTTTACTGCAGAGGCTCAAAAAACGCGTGAATATACAGATGCTGCAACACTCTTCGAGCATGCAAAAATGCTTTACATTAAAAAGCAATACGTCCCTGCTATTGAGGAGTTCGAAAAATTTTTAGTCACTGAACCAGGACCTAATTTTACTTACGAAGCTAATGCATACATTGCTTTGTCGCGATTAAAGTTGGATAAAATTAATTCATCGAGAGACCTAGCAAGACTAGTTAGAGATGAGCCTGAACATAAACTAAACACCGAAATTGGGTTTGAATTGGGCATCTACTATTTCAATAAAGGAAAATACAGCAGAGCTCTCAAATACTTAGAAGCAACAAAAGAGACGGATATTTCCAATGCACAGCGTGAAGAACTCATTTTCAAAAAAGGATACAGTTACTTTAAAAACGAAGAATACGCTAGGGCAAAAGAAGAGTTTAGAAAAATAATGAATGGTAGCGGCAAATATGCTGTTGAGGCAAATTATTACTACGGTTATCAATGCTACATTCTTAAGGATTACAATTGTGCATTAGCCACTTTCCAAAAAATAGGAAACAAAGGACCTAAAACAATGCTCCTCTATATGTCTCAGATCTATTACGAGCAAGAGGAATATGAAAAGGCATTCGAAATTATAAAGGATTTGTCCATTAAAAAACGGATGAATGAAATTGAACTTCTAAAAGGAAAAATTCAATATCAATTAGGCAATCGCAATGTAGCGTTAAGTCATTTTGATAAGTACCAGGGGGATGTTTCAGAACTAAGTCCTGATGAAATATATCAAATTGCAAATGCGAACTATGAAGCTGAACGCTTTAAAAAGAGCACAGAATATTTCATTCTAATATCTAATTTAGAAAATGAAATAGGGCAAGCTGCTAACTATCATTTGGGTGTTTCAGATGTAAAAAGTAATAAGAAAGAACGAGCATTGAACGCTTTTGCCGAAGCAAAACGAAAAGACTTTAATCCTGAAATTACCGAGATAGCCTCATACAATTATGCTAAGCTAGCTGCTGAATTACAAAAAAACAATACGGCAATTAATGCAATCAAGGAGTTTTTGGACGACTATCCTGAATCCGAATACAACGATGAAGCCAAATCGATGATGGCTGATATTTTTCTAAGCACAAAGAACTACAAAGCAGCCATTGAGGTGCTTGAAGATATTGGCAACATGAATGATGTTACTAAACAAGCGTATCAAGAATTGACCTTTCATCGAGGGGAAGAGCTCTACTTAAACAAAGAATATCAAAATGCAGATGTATTGTTCAAAAAGTCACTTAAATACCCAAAAGATCGCGAGCTAGAGGCTCTATCCTATTTCTGGCGAGCTGAAATTGCATACAAAGTAGATGATTACGATGAGAGCATAAATCTCATGAATCGATTTATGAGTAACTCTGGAGCGAGCAAGAGCGAAAACAAAACGTATGGTTATTATAGTATGGGCTACAACTATTTTAAAAAGAAAGAATACATCAAAGCTCAAAACTATTTTGCTAAGTTTAAGGAGAACGAAACATATTCCACGATAAATAAAGAAATCTATTTAGACAACACGCAACGTCTTGCTGATTGTTACTTCTTAAATCGTCAATACAATCCTGCAATCAAAGAGTATGATTTTATAATTAAAAACAATTACAAATCAGCGGATTACGCCATTTTTCAAAAAGGAATGTTGTTTGGTTTACAAGAGCGTCATTCAGAAAAAATCAATACGTTAAAGCTTATTCAAAAAGACTTTCCGAAGAGCTTGTACATAGATGATGCATTGTACCAAATTGCCCGTGAATATATGGCCTTGGGCAACTACAGCATGGCTGAAAATATCTTTAATTTGATTATTTCACAGCACGACTATTCACAGTTTCTACCAGATAGTTACCTAAAACTTGGGTTGATAAGCAGAAACCAAAGTAAAGATGACGTGGCTTTGGGCTATTTCAAAACGGTAGTTGAGCGTTTTCCTAAAACTACGGAATCGAAAGAAGCTCTAACCTTCATTGAAATTATCTATACCGATCAAGGCAGACCCGAAGAATACTTTGCTTACTTGGATAAAATTGGTGCTGAAACCAGAGTGTCTCAGCAAGATAGTGCCATCTATGAAAGTGCAATGAGTAGATATAGAGCAGGAGATTGTGTTGGTGCAACCAAAACCTTTGAAACGTACATCAACAAATTCGGAATGAGTGGGTACTTTATTATCCCGGCAAACTATTACAAAGCAGAATGCAATTACTTCAATAACAAACAAGATGAGGCATTAAAACACTATGATTTTGTGGTTCGGCAAAGCAGAAATGAGTTTACTGAGAAATCACTCAACAAGCTTTCTAGCTCATATTACAAAAAAGGGGAATACAGCAAAGCGTTAGAGTATTATCAAGCCCTAGAGCCCCTAGCATCATCTAATTCCATGTTTATCAAGTCCCTTATGGGACAAATGAGGTGTCAGTATACCTTAAAAAATTATGAACGAGCTAAGAAAAAAGCCATTGAATTACTTCCAATTGAAAATGTTCCGAAGCAAGATTTGGTAGAGGCCAATATGATCTTAGGAAGGATACAGCTGAATGATAACAATTTAAGAACTGCAAAATCACATTTCGATTATGTAATTAAAGAAAGCAGAAATGAATCAACTGCAGAGGCGTTATATCACAGAGCTTATATACTCTATTCTCAAAACGAACTTGAAAGTGCTAGAAACGATGTATATAAACTAAACGAAGACTTCTCAGCGTATGAGTTTTGGGTGGTGAAAGGTTTTATCTTGTTAAGTGACATTTACGTTAAAGAGGCAGATTACTTCCAAGCAAAAGCTACGCTCCAAAGTATCATCGATAATTATGACAATGAAAGCGATGGTTTATTGGAAATTTGCCGAGCAAAGCTGAAAGAAATTGAAGAGAAAGAAAATCCTACTCCTGTAAAGGAATTAGAAGAGGAATAATACGCTTACTTTGATTTATGCTTGGTATACAATTGCCTCGCAATACCATCTGACAATCCAATTTTAGGGATGTAAATTAGCGTTGTATTGAGTTGTTGTGCAGCATTTAGAAATATCTTCGTTGCTGGTATAATTACATCCGCACGGTCTGGATTTAGTATGAACTTAACAATACGTTCATCGTAGTCTACTGCACCCAGTTTTTTACTGAATTCTTTTAAGGCATCCACTCTAATGAAGTAATCACTTTGATTTTCTCTTAATACTTTTAGAAGCTTGTTTATATTTCCTCCCGTACCAATAATTGGAATCTGAGATTGGTCAATTCCATTATCAATGAACCATTGATTGAATTGGTCCCACAAATCGTTATAAACCGTTTCGTGCAACAATCTGAGTGTACCAATTTTTAAAGAGATAGCATCAAACTTTTTGCCCTTTTTCAAATAGGTCATTTCAGTACTACCCCCTCCTACATCAATAAAAACCGCATCTTGGAGGTGAGGAATAAAGTCGGGAATGTCTTCAAAGGAAATGGTATCTGCTTCTTGATCACCAGAAACAATTTGAAGATCAATATCTGCGTACTCCTTTATTTGTTTAATGATTTCATTCGAATTTTCAGCTTCACGCATTGCACTTGTTGCAAACGCTTTGTAATCTAACACATCATGTACATTCATTAGGTGTTTGAATGAACGCATCGTTTTAATCAGCTGATCTGCTTTCACATCCATTATACGTTGATGCACAAAGGCATCTTCACCTAAACGAATAGGCACACGTACCAAAGATAGTTTTCTAAAAACAGGTCCTTTAGCGGTTTCAAAAACGTTTGTAAATAGTAGTCTAACTGCGTTAGAGCCTACATCTATGCTGGCAAATTTCAGTAGTTTCAAAATATTGGTACGAATATAATTTTTTGCAGGAATATGGGTGGAATTTCCTATCGTAATGGTCTGCACAACCATAAAACCCTTGCCACAAGCTGTCGCTTGAGATGACTTTTTAGTTTCATCACTTTTCAAAGTAAACTATTGTTAATGGCAGGATGAAAGATCCTATCGCAATGGTCTGTACAACCATAAAACCCTTGTCACAAGCTGTCGCTTGCGATGTGTTTTTAGTTTCATCACTTTTCAAAGTAAACTTTGAACGTTCTAAAACTAAAAACCCCTTCGCCAATGGCGAAAGGGTTTCTTTTGTGACCTCGTCAGGATTCAAACCTGAGACCTCTTGAGCCGTAATCAAGTGCTCTATTCAGCTGAGCTACGAGGCCATTTCCCTTGCGGGGTTGCAAATATAAATAGTTCTAACACACTCCTGCTATCTTAATTTCGAATATTTTAAGATAAATTCACCTTGCTTCATCAACCCTCTCCCCTAACTTAGAATCGTGCTAAATCACAAAGCATAACACCAATGTTAATATCTAACTATTTCAAAATTGTAAATTTGCAATACATTAAAACTACCACATTTTAACCTACTCCAAATGAAAAAAACAGCCCTATTTTTAACGTTAAATTTTCTCTTTTTTACCCTTTTCTCTCTTGCACAAGCTCCCACCTATCAATGGACGAAACAAATGGGCAGCACCCAGTACGACTATGGATATTCGGTTACCACTGACAATCCGGGAAACGTGCTTAGCACTGGGTATTATCAAGGTACGGTTGACTTTGACCCGGGATCTGGAACTTCCAGCTTAACCTCTAATGGAAACTACGATATTTTTATTCAAAAACTAGATACCGGAGGGAACCTACTGTGGGCCAAAAGTGTTGGTGGTACAAGTGGAGATTATGGACACTCTATTGTTACCGATGATAACAACAACGTGTATGTAACCGGCCGCTTTAAAGGTACCGTGGATTTCAACCCTGGAGCAGGTGTTTACAATCTTGGAGGGTCTGGCGGCGACCATGTTTTTGTGCTTAAACTGGCACCAAATGGTGACTTTGTTTGGGCTAAGAAAATGGGCGGATCACTTTCAGACCAAGGCCGCTGCATTACCTACGATGGATATGGGAACATTATCACCACCGGGTATTTCAACGGAACTGTTGATTTTGATCCCAATGCAGGTACAACAAACTTGGTATCCTATGGATACGATGTGTTTATCCAAAAAATGGATACGAGTGGTAATTTTAATTGGGCAGTTAATATGGGAGGTACGGGTGCAGACTATGGTAAATCGGTGACTATCGATGCAAATACCGACATCATTGTTACGGGATATTTTTCGGGTACTGCTGATTTCGATCCAGGTACTGGCACTGCTAATCTCACTTCTGCAGGAAGTCAAGACATTTTTGTACTCAAGGT
>JABDQY010000077.1 GCA_013042025.1 Bacteroidia bacterium | reverse complement strand
AAGAAGGATGGTATAACGTTACCGTTAATGGTGTTTGTGGAGCTAATGGTGAAGATAGTGTTCGTGTTACTGATGATGAGCTTGAAGCTCGCTTTGGATATGCATTCACGTATGGACGTAACTTCTCATTCTACGACAGAAGTTTAGGTTTCCCTCATGCGTATCTTTGGGATTTCGGAGATGGAACGTATAGCTCAGAGATGAACCCTTCTCACCTATATTCTTCTACAGGATTCTTTACTGTAAAACTTACTGTTTGGAGCGATTGTGGAATGGAAACAATAACTGAAGATGTTTCTATCTTTAACCTAAGTGTTGAGGAACTTGAAAATACATTAACTGTATATCCAAATCCAACACAAGGAAAAGTGAACATTCGATTAGAAAACAACACTGCAAACTTTGATGTGACTGTTGTTGATATGACTGGAAAAGTATTTGCTGAATACAATGATGTTGATGAAAATACAGCAATTGATTTAACAGATCTGTCTACTGGCTTCTACTTCTTAAAAATTAGAACGGAAGACAATGTCATTCAAACTAAAGTTTATAAAATGTAAGCTAAATTCTTTATAAAACTAAAAAGCCCAAGCAGATTTGCTTGGGCTTTTTTTGTGCCTTGCTCTCCTAGAGTTAAATTATAAAACGACCTTTGTAATTGGACCCAACCACCTTTATTTTCATTAGCGGAAAAGCCTTAGCAAAATAGAGGTAAATTCAAGAAACCTTGACTTTGACGTCTGTTCGCAGAAATTGAGAGTAGGAGGACCACTTTTAGCATCAAGGCAAAAAGTTGAAGAAATAAATTATTCTTAAGCGATTAGAACTTTCTTAAATCGCCACTGTGTTCTTTACGATCTTCAAACATCATCTTTTCTCTTCTCCATGTACCTTTATCGAATCGTAAGAAATCGTAGGTACCATCAGGAACATAGTTTTCGTACATTCCTTTCATCATTGGATTAATAGGTACGAGATTAGCAAAGACTATTGCCTTTTCATGCTTATCGTATCGGCACAGCATAGCTGCTCGATCTGAAAAGTCAAAAATTATCCGCGATTGCAAATCACCGTCAAAATTGAATATTTCTTTTCCAAATTGGGGTTGATCGTTTTCATCAAACCATAAAACATCTATAATCTTTCTATTTGTTTTTGAATCTTGTCCATCCCATCCAAACATCAAATAGTGATCTTGCTTTTTCCATTTGTAATGATGTACTTGATAGTACAATGCTCCCATCCAATGCCTGTTGTCAAATTGTCCGTAATAAATATCGCGGTTGTACTCAGAGCTGTCGTACAGGCCAAACAATATCAAACTGTCTGCATTGTTCATCTGAATAGCTCCAAAGTACATGTATTTGCCACTATCAAGTAACAAGTTCCAAGTAAATACTCTAAACTTATCATCTGCTGGCTTAATAGCAGAAACCGTCTTTAATAGCGTAAAATCATATTCAAAAGACTGAGGAACTTTTAGAGCCGTTTTAAGTGTCTGTATAAAGTAGTAACAACTGGTAATACGTTCTTGAACATCTTCTGAATTGATGATGTTATGACTTAACCCTTCCAATTGGTATTCATAGTTTCGAATTGAATCGAAATTTATAGAATCAATTTTTTGCTTCTTTTGAGCAAAAGAACTAAAACTTACAAACAGGATTGCTATTGAAATTACCAGTCTCATTCTATTCTATAACTGAATAATATCAATTTTCGTGCCTTAGAATTATTTTAGAGGTTTTTAATAACCATTGCACTGGCTCCACCACCACCGTTGCAAATACCTGCAGCACCAATCTTACCGCCGTTCTGTTTAAGAACATTTATTAATGTCACCAAAATTCGTGCACCAGAAGCTCCAAGTGGATGTCCTAATGCTACTGCACCACCGTTTATATTTACCTTAGAAGCATCTAAGTTAAGTAGTTTGTTATTTACTAAAGCTACTACTGAGAATGCTTCATTTAATTCAAATGCATCAACATCAGCAATTGAACAACCTGCTCTTTCAAGAGCAATTGGAACAGCTTTAGCAGGTGCCGTTGTAAAGTATTCTGGTTCATGAGCAGCATCGGCAAATGACGCAACTTCGGCAATTGGTGTTAGACCCAATTCTTTTACTTTTTCTTCACTTGCAAGAATAATACATGCAGCTCCATCATTAATCGTTGATGCATTCGCCGCAGTTACAGTACCATCTTTTTCAAATACTGGTCGTAAAGAAGGGATTTTTTCAAATTTCACGTTTCTAAATTCCTCGTCTTCATCCATTACAATTGGATCACCGCGTCTATGTGGAATTTCAACTGGAACTATCTCTTCCTTAAACTTACCTGCTTCAACTGATGCAGCTGATTTTTTGTATGAATTGATTGCAAACTCATCTTGTTCTTCTCTAGATATTGAGTAGTCTTTTGCAGTTTTATCTGCAGCACTCCCCATCATGTATTCATTGTACACATCACGCAATCCATCGTAGGCTAACCCATCAATAGCAGTGAAGTTTCCATACTTATAACCGTTTCTAGATCCTGGCAAATAGTGCGGTACTTGGCTCATGTTCTCCATTCCACCGGTTACGACAATATCGTTATGTCCTAGCATAATACTAGAAGCACCTAATGCTACAGATTTCATACCACTAGCACATACTTTATTAATAGTAGTACATGGAGTTGTGTTTGGAAGACCAGCAAAGATTGCTGCTTGTCGTGCAGGAGCTTGTCCTAACCCCGCTTGCAATACATTCCCAAAGAATACTTCATCAACTTGTTCTGGTTTAACACCTGATTTGGCTAATGCACCTTTAATAGCTGTTGCTCCTAATTTAGGAGCTGATATTCCACTTAATTTACCGTTAAAACTTCCCATTGGAGTTCTAACTGCTGCTACAATATAAACTGACTTCATTTCTACTGCAAAAATAAAGAATTAACCTTGATTTCGGTTTCTAAGAAAGTCTAAAATAAATGTCGTTTAATTCCAATTCGTAAACCTGTGGAATACTGATTTTGATTTACAGGGTATGGCTTTTTGAAGGTGGAGTTTAAATTATATTTAAACTGAGGGTTTACGAACATCTCCAATCGCTCACCAACAAACTGTGAAATAGTTGCACCTGTTGAAACTCCTACTCCATATTGCCTAAAAATATCTTCTTTTTCTGTAATCCAATAGTAGTAATCTGTTTCAAAATCATAAACCAATGCATTAACATGATCTAATTTTTGAAGATTTAAACCTCCATCCAATGCAACTTTAAACTTTTCGAGTACAAATAGGTCATAACTAATTCCCAAAGGAATTTCTATGTAAGAATATTTGTTGGTGTAAGGAATACTGTTTTCTGAACTTTCTTCATCGTACACTTCATACATTGGAGTTTTGTTTAAAAACTCAGATTCTTCATAATTAGGATCTAACATATCTACTGCAGATACCTGTAGTTGCTCTCCGTAGTTTGAATAGTATAGTCCAGTATAAACGTTTAATCTATTTGTTATCCTACGTCCTATGTCAATACCCACATTAAATGATGAAATTGCTTTATCACTAATATTTCTGGTTTCTTCAGTAAGACCGTATGTGTATCGATAATTTCCATGTACGGCAACCCCAGTAACATACTGAGCATCATATCCAAAAGACCGGTAGTTTAAGGTAGGTGAAAAGCTAAAACCAACATACCAATTTCCTAGCTTAGGTACTATATTCGGATTAATCAGGTATTCACTTTCCAATCGAGAGTAATACTTAATAAGCAAAGGGTTCTGAATATTCGATAAAATATCAATATCTGAGATAGCATTTAGACTAGCAAAATCCTTATTGAACAAAGGAGCATTAATTTCTTGTTTTTCAGGTTCTACAATTAGAGCTGGCTTACCTTTAATTACTGGTAAAAACTTACTTCTAATTTTCGGAGAAAGCACTTCTTCAATTGTAACAGTCTCTGGTGTTGGTTTTATTTGATAAACCACATTGGCTTCTGTCAGCTCCTCTTTAACGGCATTTTTCTTTGACTCCCACAATCTTCCGATTTCAAAGTTTATGTCCTTAAACGACTTTCCAGTGATAAGACTGTAGGTTTGGAATCCTAGTAAGCCTAGACCTCCAAGCACAAAAGGAGTTACAACTAAGGTTGCCAAGGAAACCTTACCAGTGAAATACTTCTTTATGTTGGACCAATCAAAAGTCATGAAACATGCAAATGTAAATTATATAACAGGTTAGTAATCACTATAATTAGGGTTTGACCTAAATATGAGATTTCTTCTAACTTACCAGGCTATAATACTCTAGAAAAACCAAATTTGCTCATTTTTGGTATTTGTAAGATAAAAGAGACTAAAATTATGGTTGTAATCTTACAATGTCCCAACTATCGTTTTGGGTTTTGTAGAGCAACCGATCATGCAGTCTATTCTCCCTTCCCTGCCAAAACTCAATCTCATAAGGAGTTACTTCGAATCCACCCCAATTTTCTGGTTTCATTACCAGTTTGCCTTCAAACTCACATGTGTAATGATCCAGCTTTTCTTCAAGATCTTTTCTGTCTTTTATTTTCTGACTTTGTGCTGAAACCCACGCTCCTATTTGGCTTTCACGTGGTCTAGAATTAAAATATTCCTCCGATTCTTCTGTAGAAACCTTTGCCGCTTTACCTCTTATTATAATTTGTCGTTCTAGAGGTAACCATAAAAAAAGTAAGGTACAGTATGGGCTTTTAGTCAACTG
>JABDQY010000075.1 GCA_013042025.1 Bacteroidia bacterium | reverse complement strand
GTATAAGGCACATCGAAAGTGTAATTGCCCTGAGCATCTGTTCGCATGCTATCCAATAAAGTTTCACTTGCATCAAGTACTCCATTATTATTTGCATCGTTGTACAGTAATACTAGAACATTATAAGTTCCTATTTCTCCTGCATCATTATATCCATCGCCATCAGCATCATCAAATACAGTTCCTGAAATCTCATTATTAAAGTTATATCCAAAGTCGTTACTAGGATCTACATTACTACCAGAATTAAAAGATGCTACTTCTTGATTATCTGTTGTAAGATAAGTCATTGCAGGATAATCTGCTTCATCAGTTCTTACAATAAAACTATTCGTTCCGCCGGTATAATCTGCACTGAAAGCGTATTCTCCGTTGCTATCGGTAACTTCACTATCTATGGCTGTGGATTCTGAAGCATCTAACGTTCCGTTGTTATTTAAGTCTTCATAAAGATAAACATCAACTCCGCTTCTTCTTGTTTCTCCAGCGTCTAATACACCATCTAAATCTCCATCCAAGAACACTGTTCCTGTAATTTTATTTATTTCACTAAATCCAAAGTCATTCTCTGGATCGCTGTTTCCACCACTTGTAAAGCTAGCGGTTTCAATGTTGTCTGTAGTAAGTGTAGCGTCTGAAGGATAGTCCGAAGTTTTTGTATTAACAATAAAGCTATTCGTTCCTCCAGTAAACGCTTGAGTGAAGCTATAATCTCCATTTCCATCAGTAACAGCACTATCAATAGGTGTTGATTCCGAAGCATCTAAAACACCGTCATTGTCCAAATCATTGTATAAGTATACTGTAATTCCAGATTCACCTGATTCTCCAGTTTCTTGAGCCTGATTTTTGTTATAATCATTAAATACAGTACCACTTATTGTGTTGAATTCATTAAATCCAAAATCATTGCTTTCATCTGTATTATTTCCAGAAGTAAATGAGGCTGCTTCTAAATTATCAGTAGTTAGTGAAGATCCATTGGGATAATCATCCGTATTTGTTGCCATTAAGAAACTATTTGTTCCTCCAGTATATGGTTGCACAAACTGGTATTCTCCGTTTGCATCACTAACAGCACTATCAATTGGTGTTGATTCAGAAGCATCAATTACACCATTATCATTCGCGTCTGCATACAAGTACACCATAATCCCAGATTCACCTGGTTCATTTGCATCTTCTGCACCATCACCATTAAAATCATTGAATACCGTTCCATTGATTGTATTTGTTTCTTGATATCCAAAATTGTTCTCTGGGTCTGTATTATCGCCAGAAGAAAAGGTTGCATCTTCAATGTTATCTGTAGTCAAAGAAGATTGTGTTGGATAATCTGCTAAAATTGATTTAGTAAAGAACACATCTGTATTTCCAGGTATATAATCAACCGTAAATGAATAATCTCCATTGGAGTTTGTAGTCGCACTATCTAAAGGTGCTGCTAATTCAAATGGATCCAACGTTCCATTACTGTTTTGATCTTGATATAACACAATTGTAATTCCAGATTTTCCTGGCTCACCTGCATCTTGGGATGCATCAGCATTATAATCGTTATACACGGTTCCGGTAATTCTATTTATTGCATCAAATGCAAATTCATTATCGTCATCTACGTTGTCTCCTGACGTAAAACTAGCAGTCTCTTGAGTTGCTGTTGTAATGTATGCTCCTGAAGGATACGTATTAGTATCAGATTCCATAATGAAACTATTTGTTCCTCCTGTATAAGCAACAGAGAATTCATATTCTCCAGAAGTATCTGTAATTGCTGAATCAATTGGTGCCATCTCACTTGCATCAAGCACAGCATTGTCATTCACATCGTCGTACAAGAAAACAGTTACTCCTGGATAAGGGATATCACCTGTATCAAATATACCGTTACCATTCACATCGTTAAATACAAGTCCTTTGATGGTATTTGGTAGGTTATAACCAAAATCGTTATCTGTATCAGATTGCACACTAGAAGTAAATGAAGCCGGAAGAGGATCATTGGTTGTTAAATAATGTCCTGATGGTAATTCAGAAGTATCTGGAGACACTAAATAGTAATCCGTTCCACTACCTGAATAATAAACTGAAAAATCATAATCTCCAGTTGTATTAGACTCAACACTATCAATTGGAGTAGATTCTGAAGCATCTATAACTCCATTACCGTTTGCGTCTTCATATAGATATACCGTAACACCATTTACACGTGGCTCACCACTATCCAGGTTTCCATCAACATCTGAGTCTAAGAATAAACTCCCGCTAATTGAGTTGGGTTCCATGTAACCAAAATCTTTATCTTCAATGGTATTTCCGCCTGAAGTAACTGTAACCGTTTCAATGTTATCTGTTGTAAATTCAAATTCAGAAGGATAATCACTTGATTGAGTAGTTAAAATGTAATTTTCTGTTCCACCACTATAGATGACATTGAATTCATAATCTCCATTAGAATCCGTTTCTTCACAATCGATTGCGGTAGATTCAGATGCATCCAATACTCCATTTCCATTTGCATCGTTATATAAGCAAACAGTTACATTATCTCTTCCATTTTCTCCAGCATCAATTGTTTCATTGTTATTGTTGTCATTCCAAACGGTTCCTTTAATTGTATTACCTGCAGTTTCATACGATAAACATACACCTACTGGTACCACAGAATTTGCAGTAGACGCAGACCCAGTACCATAGTTTGGATCTTCGTAATGCACTAAAAGAATACTATCTACACCACTTGCAAAAGTGGTTGCAGAACCAAGACTTCCAATCCATTCACCTGAAACAACATTATCTGGAACATCAGTTGTATATGGGGTTTGGTATGCTATAGATCCGTTTTTGAAAAATACGATTTTCCATCTCTCCGTAGGTTGTGAAACATTAATTCTATTTGTATATCCGTCCCAAGATACCACTTCGTCAACAGTTATTTTAACCGAAGAGCCAAAAGCAGTTGGAAGATTTGGAAGTTTAAAACTAGTTGTCTGGCCATCAATAAATCTTAATGCCGAACTCACATTGTTCCCATTTACGGTAACAGTATTTTCCCAACTATAATTTCCAGCGGAACAAGATAAAGCTGTTGGCGGAACTATGTTACACTGAGACAACATGATATTGATATCTCCTGCAATAAATTGGCCACCAGCACCTGAAGTTACTAACCATCCAGAAGCACCAAAACCACTTTGAGTAATGTTTGCATTATTCCCCATTTGCATAGCCGGACCCATTCTAGAAATGGAAATAGTCCCATATGTTGAAGAAGAAATACTTCCACTTAAATTGGTCCAATACACCCAACCAGTTGTGCTACCAGTGGTAAAACAACTACTGTTTTTTGGGCTTCCCGAAGGAGCCGTAGTAGTATAACCTGAATACAGTAAGTCAACATCATACGTACCTGACAATCCACTAGCTGATAAATCGGTTGCAATTAATCGTGCATCTCCATTTGAATACTGAATCCATTGATAATCAGTACTGTCTCCACTTAAAGAGTATGTATTATTATTTTTATCCTTTAACCAAAGGATGTATGGCGTACTTGAACAACCTCGCGTATTAGATACCTTTCGAACACATGAAATTGGATAACAAGATTTTATGTTTACTGTCGCTGAGCTATTATAAGTAACTCCGCAGATTGTTGTTGCAACACTATACGAAGTATTGCTTGATGGCGATACAGTAATGGTTTGAGTTGTATCACCAGTATTCCAGCTGTAACTTGGTGTGCAGCTATTAGGTAAAGTATACGTAATCGCATCAACATAAAAAGGATAACCTCCTTGATCTTGAACCTTAATGTATCTGTAAGCACTTGAAAGAGTTATGCATATATCTTGGTAACTATTACCCCCATGATTTTGAGTTGATAGAAGGGTATAAGAAGCTGATGAAGGATTGGTTATCGAATTTAAACCACCATAAATCCTATAACTTGCATTTTTAGTTGATGAATTTACTTTAACTCGAATACAAACCTCGGTTCCTGATGGTAAATTGCAAGGCATCTTCCAAACCCCTCTTGTGTAAGGCCCACTTGACCCTTTACAGAAATACGATCCACTTCCATCTGGTTCTCCTGTGGTTCTATATAAATAATCCACATTTCCTTGAGAATCTACTGCTTGAACGGCATAACCGGTTAGGTCGATTATAGGGCTCAGCGTTGCAGATCCACCTGGGCATATTTCTTGATCAGGAAGTTCAACTGATGCACAATTTTGTGCAGATAAATTAAAATAAGATAAAAATGTAAAAATTGCCAAATAGGCAAAAAGCTGTACTAGTCTCTTCACTACGTTCTTAATAAGGTTAGCTAACAAAGTAACAACTTTTATGCCACATAATTGTCATCTACACTAACCTTTGAATATCAACTCTTTGCACTAGCACTTGGATGAAACCATACCCAATACTGGCTAGCAATTCTCCCAATATTAAACTCGATTTTACTCAATTTGAGAAGAAAAAGCTCTAGTTTATAACTATTAGCTTTGTTGTTTCTTTAATTGACTTATTGGAGACTTCTACGAAATAGATTCCGTTTTCAAATTCTGAAGTATTAACTAAATGTACGCCAATGCCATGATAATTTAAGACTGTTTGACCAGTAGAATTTGAAACTTTTATTGTTGCATTTTTAAGAGATGGGTGCACTTTAAATGTACACTTATTTGAACTAGGATTTGGGAATATCTTTATTAATCCAGATGTGGTTATCTTCTTCTCAATTCCCACATTTTCAAAAATAAAATACTCAAGCCCCGTGGCTAACTTTAGCAGCTCCCCTTTGTTATTAATAGTCTGATTTATGCTACTCATTCTCAAGGTATCACCCCTTGGAGCGAAGTACACTTTGACCAATGCCAAATTCTGAGTTGATTGAAAACTATCCAATGTTGTTAAATACAATTGTACTGAGTTTTCATCGTATATCACCGGTATTCCAAACTCCAAAGAAACAGCACTTTTTACCGTAATTCCTTCTAAATTTACTTGAATTCCACTAACCCAATTTCCATAAGTGTTTACCGCTAATATAAGGTAGTTGGAATCCGAATTAACAGAATCAATTGTAACGAAAATTTCTTTTTCTGATACTATCTTTCGTTTTGGAAACACACAATCTGGATGATCATGATTGTATTCAAAACTATCGGTGTAGTCTAAACACTTGTTCAACAAGAAAGCATCCTGTAAACTTATTTTAAAATCACGATTTAAATCTAAACAGTTAAGTGCAATCGTATTTTCATCTAAACATTTAGACAATAGGTTTTCTAGGTCTAAGCTATTTAAAGACTCGTCTTTGTAACTATCTCCGTAAATTGCAGTTCCGTTGCACTGCCCATTACAATCTAATTCTGCATCACCATATTTAGCTCCTTCGCAATCAACATAAGGGTCGCAATCAATCAATTTTGAAACAGAAAGCACATTGTTTGTTCTATTAATCTCAATACACGTTTGAGCCCAATTGTTCTCAAAATCACTTTCAACTCGTCCTAAGGCATCGGGTCTTTTTAAAGGATTAATTCTGTTCGCAAGCGTATACTCTCCATTAGGCAAGTCCGTTATATCAATCCACTGACACTCTGTGTTTACATCATAAAGATCATTACATGATGCAGAAACACCTTGTGTTTGGCAATTAAATTTAGGCAATGAAACATCACACTCGGTATCCATTAAACAAAATCCATTCTTAAATCCAATTGGAATTTTTAGACCATACTTATCAAACAACAAGTAGTCTGAATACCCTTCATAATGGAAGTGACCGTGACAGTTTTCATTTGAGAACTCATCCGGATTATCTCTTGGGTTTCCAAGATAAAAATCTGTAGCTCCTTGATTATAGATACGTGTCCCAAATTTTATTACATCTCGCATTCCAAATCCAGAAACACATCCTTCTTCCAACAAACACAAATCATCACCTAACACTTCAATTGAATCAACGACAAAAGAGGTATCCATTTCCGTTTGGTCTACCACTAAATCTGGATAACAAATAGTGCTTGGGTAATATGCACATGTACCATTATCAATGTTTGCAAGAGGATCGTAATTGCACGCTAATGTATCTAAACATCCCTCTCTATTGGGGGCTGCAGTAATTGTATAAAACATACCTCCGCTGCATGACTCCTGCCAATCCTCCAACCTTATATAGTATAAACTGTCTTTCTGAAGGTATGTAGAAATCTCTGCTTCCAACAAGCACTTATTATCGTTGTACGCCAATGCTCCTTCAGCACCATCGAACAGGTAATTTGGACATCTATCGTAAAGCCAAAGTCTTGTATCACATCCAACTAATCCACAAGTAGAAAAAGTATAGATTCCCGAACTATCTGGAGAAAAAGTGTACCAGTTCCGTTCAAATCCAGCATAGAAAAAGCCTTCTGCCGCTAAATTATTTGGACGTAAGCACGACTCCCCTTCCTGACAATTGATAAAATAATCACCTTGTTGATTGAAGTCATTTTCCTGGACAATAAGAGTTCCATCAATATATAATTGGAAATATCCTGGGGCATTTATTCCATTGGCATTAGCATCTTTTATTTGGAAGAGATAACAGCTGTCTTTAGGTAAGTAAACTGAGTCAAGATAAACTGAATCATGGACGAGGTTGCCATTGGTTAGAATTTGATTGTCATATCTATCAAATAAGTTCCAAGATGTTTCGTTTGAATTATTATCCGTTCTGAGAACAACTTTAACCCAAACACTATCTGTTGCTGAGATATTTAGAACCTCTGCATTTAAACCTATAGCAAAAAAGATAAGTATAGATAGAAGTATTTGTTTTAGGAATGGCATTCGTATTTAACACAAAGGAAACACTTAAAGTTCTAAGGATTTGAACACTTAGAAAAGCAAATAAACTAAATAGAATACAATTCTTGAATTACTTCACAATTACAAATTGTAATGTTTGAATTGCTGATTCAGAATACACAGAAATGAAATAAATTCCCTTGCGATATTCACTAACGTTAAGCTCCAATTCTCCATTCGTAATGTTTTGTTTTTCAATAACTTGACCACTTGAATTTAAAATTGCAAGATTTGCATTCTGTGGTAAACTTGTAACTTTCAAAACACTTCTTGCTGGATTAGGATATACTTTAATGTTCTTAGTATTTGTTAAAGTAATTAAACGAATTTCAGAATAATCGAATGAATTATCGTGATCAACTTGTTTTAATCTGTAGTAAAGCTCAGATAGACCATGTTGTTTAATATTCTCATCAATAAATGTATAACGTTGAACTTCATTCGTTGTTCCAGAACCAAGTACAAATCCAATTTCCTCAAAATCGCTGCCGTCAAAACTTCGCTCAACAATAAACCTATCATTGTTTGTTTCAGTTGCAGTTTCCCAAGTCAGAACAGCATCATCATCTTTTGCATTCACTTGAAATAAGATCAAGTCCACAGGTAGATAAATTGGAGAATTAAAGTCTCTAAAATCTGGATCACCTGAATTGTCAAGATTAACTGGATATGGAAGAACTGTTCCTCCTACAATATCATATCCTAGGTAACTAAATGGTGTGCTTCCATTTTGATCTGCATCAAGCAAATCAACCAATCCGTCACCATCAGCATCTGAGTAATAGCTAGTTGTTGGGTCCAAGAAATTTGGCATACCATCAGCAATTCCACCATCTAACCAGTCAGGATAACCATCAGCATCAACATCTTCAGTATTGTCATAAGTTGAAGAATCTGTACCTCCATTTTGTGCAATATATGAAGAAGCTAATAGTTCCAAATCTCCTTGTGAGTAAGCATTTCTATCAAAATCAAAATGTTCGATGTAATCCCATAAGCTATCTCCTTGTAGCGTTGCATCACCATCAGAGTTGTAATCTAAATAGTCTGGAGCTCCATCTGCATCATCAGAATCATCATATGTAGACCTTCCTACTGAACCGTTAATGGCAGAAGTATTAGCATCCCATAAGTCAAGCAAACCGTCACCTGTTCCTATTGGACCAACATCAGCATCCGCATCAGTTGTTGCAGGATTCGCAAAATCTGCAGGGAAATTACCTGCGGTGTATGGAGCTGTTCCTGACGAACCTACTTCTAAGATATCAAGAATACCATCATTATCTGAATCAATATCAATGTAGTTAGGTACATTATCGTTGTCAAAATCATCTAAATCACCCAAACTTAGAGCTTCTCCATTTGAATTTGCACTTCCGGTTTCTGCATAAGCTGTACCATTTGCAGTTGTGGTAGTAAGTATACCATCAGAATTATCAGTATCAACCAAGTCATCTAAACCATCACCGTCTGAATCTGTACCTGATAATGATTGGTATGAACCTAATGCTTTATTATCTCCTTCTTGTACTTCCAATTGGTCTAATAACCCATCATTATCTGAATCAATATCCAAATGATTTGGAATTCCGTCTCCATCTTTATCTAAATTAGTATATGATAATTCACCTTTAACTAATGTATAGGCAGCATTTGAAGAAGTACCACTATTTGAATTATCTCCATCATAATAAGAACTCCATCCATCATTATCATTATCCCAACCTGAAACCATTGCGTTATCTACTCGACCATCACCGTCTGCATCAGCACCTTGTGCTTCAACAACATCTGGAATACCATCATAATCTGAATCTAGATCCTGATGATCTGGATAACCATCTCGATCTGTATCTATAGTTAAATCCGATGTTAAAGAAACATCTACTAATTGGTTTGTATTATCTTGATTTAGGTCGTTGTTGTTGTCTCCATCATATGCACCTGCCCAACCATCTTTGTCTAAATCACTGTTAGACGTAAATGTTGTTGTACTTAAATTAAATTGATCAACATATCCATTATTATCTGTATCAATTCCTCCTAACTCGATTAAGTCAGGAATTCCATCGTTATCTGAATCTGTATCTTTAAAGTCCAATAAAGAATCGTTATCCGTATTACCATCCCAATCATTCACCCCATTTGCATCTGTATCAAAGTATGATGTGGTGCTACTAGTCCATAAACATCCTGGCAAACCAGTGCATGGTGAAGTACCAAAAGGACCATCTGTATCTAGCTGGTCAGCTAAATCCATCAGACCATCACCATCCGAATCAATTAGCGTATCTACTCTTCCATTACCATCAACATCAACTCCATTTGCTTCAATGATATCTGGAATACCATCATTGTCAGAATCTAAATCAAAGAAATCAGGGATATTATCCTTGTCTTTATCAAAATAGTACGGTGCATAATCGCACATACCATCCGAATTGGAATCAACACAAAATACATTGGTGAAGTTTTCATCATCTGCATCTATATAATTCGAAATTCCATCCTTATCTGAATCTGCTGTTGGGTCAACTCCATTACCTGAATTGTCATATAGAATAGTATCTAATTGACTAAAATCAGTTGAATAAGAGTCGAACAATTCGATTATATCCATTATACCATCTTCATCATCATCAATATCATACCCATTTGGTACAGTATCTCTATCAACGTCATATTGCTCGCATGACATATTCAGATCTATTTCCGAAGCAAAAATGGTAACGGAGGACCCATCATACGCAGGATTAATCACTCTGCTTATTATATTTCTTGTTGTTCCTGAAGACGTTTTATAATTGGGAAAGCTTACTTGAATAAAGTATAAAGAGTTTAAACCATAAGGTAACCCAAAATGAACAGCTAATGGGTTTTGTGTGCCATGTCCAGAACCACCATTTACATTTCTGATACCACTGATAACATTTCCATCACAATCTTTAATTACGACGTTTGCTCCTAACGCATAACGCACTTCACCTGATTTCATATATTCAGGACGATCATCAATTGCATGAACAACAATGTATTCTTTGTCTATTGAAGCAGTAGCTGCACTATACAAGTTATTAATCCAAAGTTTGTTTGTTCCAGATTTGTTCTCGTAGAAATCCATGTCTCCATCATTATCGATATCAACGAAAACTACACCTTCACCATTTCCTGAGTTACTCCCATTTGTGCTAAAAGTTGCATCAAGGTTAAATGTAAAAGCAGTCCCAGTTCCGGCACCTGATGTTGGGCTATTTATCTGATTATAAAAAATATAAGATTTTGAATTTCCTGTAAATACTAAGTCAATATCACCATCATTGTCAACATCTGCACCATCAACTCCATCAATATCTGTTCTAGATTGAATAGACAATTTACCAGTTAGTTTTGAAAAAACTCCTGATATGTTTTCGTAAATATAATTCCCGTCATTATCTGTCCAGATTGCATCAAAGTCACCATCATTATCAAGATCAAAAAGTGCAACAGCTCCTTTGTTTGAATTTAATGATTGTCCCAAATCTTGACCATTTGTGAAACGTCTACCTTGATTCATAAAGAAATCATTTTCATTTCTTTTACGGATAAACAAATCTACCCATCCATCATCATTCACATCAGCACTAGCAGCATAATCTCCATCTGTTGCAGATTGAGCTAAACCTAGAACAGTTCCTGTTCCCGTTGTAATATGAGTAAATAAAGCATTATATGCAGGATCTACAACTGCATTAGTTGTATGATTTATATAATTGTTTTGAAGAATATCAACTCCATAATTGTGGTTATCAAAGTAAATATCAAGGTCACCGTCACCATCGAAATCAAAGAATCCAGCACCTTCGCAATTCAAACCGCTAAAAACAAAGATATCAGTGGATGTACTTCCTACCCTTATTGGGTTGCTATTTCCATTACCTCTGCCAAAAATTCCAGTTGCAGAATCTTGGAGATAGATTTCAAGTCGATTTGATCCAGTTCCCCCAGTGGTTCTCATGAAATCAGGCAAACCGTCATTATTCAAATCTCCCCAAACCGCTTGTCTTTCTAAATTGTCGTTACTTAGTTTAGGTGCTAAACTTGAAGTTACGTTGGTAAAAGTTGTTCCATCATTTCTGTACAAGTAAGAAACACCACTTGAATATGTAGCCGCATTTATTAAAACATCTTGGTCTCCGTCGTTGTCATAATCCGCGAACGCTAATCCGCCATCTTTTGAACCTGTAACAGCCAAACCAAAGCTCGATGCACTTTCAGTAAACGTAGTTTGAGCAAAAATGCTAAATGAACTCACAGTAAAGAAAAAACAAAGAATTAACCCAATAACATACGTAACGTTCAATTTAGGGAAATTCTTAAAAGATTGAAATACTTTCATGAGTAATCGGTTTGTTACTATATATAATGTCTAAAACTATGCCTAAGTGAAAATAATCGCATAACCTACTGATTATCATAGTACATTCGTTCTGCTAAGACAGGTTATGTTTTCCCGTTTTGAGAGTGTATCTACTTTTTAGAGATTCGTTTAAATTTCAAGCTAATCACCCCAAAAAGGGCTTCCCGAATTATTCCACCGCTCATTTTTGACTCGCCTGCAGTGCGGTCTGTAAAGATTATTGGGATCTCTTTTAATTGGAATCCAAGCTGCGATGCTGTGTACTTCATTTCAATCTGAAATGCATATCCTTTAAACTTAATTTTATCTAAATTGATACTTGAAAGTACCTCTTTGGTATATCCAACAAAACCAGCGGTCGCATCAGAAATTTTCATTCGAGTTATGAATCGGACATAGGCAGATGCAAAATAACTTAAAAGAACACGACCCATTGGCCAGTTTACAACATTCACCACGTTGTTTACATATCTAGACCCTACCACCATATCGCAATTGCCCTCTTTTAGTTCAGTATACAAGCGAATTAAATCTTTAGGATTGTGTGAAAAATCACAATCCATTTCAAAAACGAACTCATATCCTTTCTCTAGGCACCAATTGAAACCGGATATATATGCAGTTCCCAACCCTTGTTTACCAGATCGCTCCAGAAGGTTAACTCTAGACGAATCCTTTTGTTTCTCTTTAACTAGCGAACCAGTGCCATCAGGAGAATTATCATCAACTATAAGAATATCAAAATCTTCTTCTAATCCCAAAACAGTATCTATCATATGAGAAATATTCTCTTTCTCATTATACGTTGGTATGATTACAATAGGGTTGATAGTCGATGTTTTTAATTTAGATGTGTAGCAACTCAATTAAGTTGCCTAGCCTTCTGCCTTTTTGTGATCTGCTAAAAACTGAGCTAGACCAATATCGGTTAATGGATGTTTTAATAAGCCTAAAATTGAATTCAACGGACACGTGCAAACATCTGCTCCAGCTTCAGCTGCTCTAACAATGTGCAAAGGGTTTCTTATTGATGCTGCTAAAATCTCAGTGCTATATCCTTGGATTGCGTATATATCAGAAATTTGTGCAATTAGCTCAATACCATCCCAATTCATATCATCTATTCTACCTATAAATGGAGATAGATACGTTGCTCCTGCTTTAGCTGCTAAAATTGCTTGACCTGCAGAAAAAACCAAAGTACAGTTCGTTCTAATTCCATTATCACTAAACCATCTTATTGCTTTAATTCCATCTTTAATCATTGGAACCTTCACAACAATATTGCTGTGAATTTTCGCCAATGCTTGCCCCTCTGCTATCATCCCTTCAAAATCAGTTGAAATTACCTCAGCACTAATATCTCCATCAACCAATTCGCATATTGCTTTGTAATGTGCCATTACATTGTCATGACCTGTAATGCCCTCTTTAGCCATTAAGGATGGATTAGTAGTTACACCATCAAGTATTCCTAAATCTCGAGCTTCTTTAATTTGTTCGAGGTTTGCTGTATCAATAAAAAATTTCATGTTTTTGGGATTTGGTCAATTATATGTTAAATAAAGAAAATTTGCGAAAAAAAATGGCTGACATCGCACCGCTACAACCACTTACCCTTGCTGCATTCCTGCCCTGGGGGAGTTCAGAGGGAGCTGGTCGTGTCAGCCGCCGCAAAAATATAAAGACCCTTCATCTTTACAATCAATTCTTTGCTTTTTATTCAATTTAAATTAAAACTAGGTTTTATGTAGATTTGAAGCACGAATAATGAAAGCAAAAGAGCTAGAATTTAATAAGAACGAAGATTTCAATAAGATGCAGCTTAGTCACTACAGAAAGCTTGCTCTAAAAATTGAATTGGGTGGTGGTGAAAAATCTGCTAATAAACAACATGCTAAAGGAAAACTGCTTGCTCGTGAACGAATTGACTATTTAAAAGACCAAGATGCAGATTTTCTTGAAATAGGAAAATTTGCAGGA
>JABDQY010000073.1 GCA_013042025.1 Bacteroidia bacterium | reverse complement strand
GGTGATAAGTGCTGCACGCTCTCAACAATTTCGATGGAACAAAGGAGGTGCCGAAAATTTTAGAAAAATGCTGGTGAGGATTCTTAAAAGCAAAAACATAACATTAAAAACCAAGCTCCATGGCATAGTTCATCTTTTAAATAGCACAATGTTTCTAAGCGTATTAATTGTGGCAATTCTGAGTGTTCCAATGCTTTATATTAAACATCAATATGCATTTATTCAAGGATACTTTGTTGCTTTGAGCTTCTTTATCATTACTACAATCATTTATTTTATGTGCTATTGGCATATGTACAAAACGGTTCATGGTAAAGGGTTCAAAAATTTCATCGCATACATTGGTATGTTTTTTACCTTCTTTTCAATCGCAATGGGCTTCTCTATTCACAACACATTGGCTGTGATAGAAGGACATTTAGGTATGAAAAGTGACTTCATTCGAACTCCAAAATTCAACCTCAATGCTTCCAATAAAAATTGGAAAGAGAACAAATATATCAGCAATAAAATTTCTGTTAGCACCATTCTAGAGGGATTGCTAATGCTATATTTTGCATTTGGCATGTTTAGCTCTTTTCTGGTAAAAGAACATGGAGTAGACTTTGGATTATTTCCTTTTCACTTGATGTTGTTCCTTGGATTTGGCTATGTGTTTGTACAATCTTTAAAAACACATAATTAGATTGAGAGTAGCATACAAATAAATGAAGCCAATTCAGCTCTGGAAAAACAATAGAATATTCCTAATACTAATCATTGCAATGAGTATTGCGGCTTACTTAGGGTTTGCCTATCGTTTCCAAAGAACAGCTTACTTAGAATTAGCTGTTTTGTACTCTGCTCTCTTTGCTTCATACTTTTATTTTGTTTCAAAGTATAAAGAGAATTTTAAACTTTTGGCGGCTCTTTCTATTGCATTTAGACTTTTATTCTTACTGGCTATTCCAAATTTATCTCAAGATTTTTTTCGTTTCATTTGGGATGGTCGTATGATTTTAGCAAATTTCAACCCCTATCTATATACACCCAATTTCTTCATCGAATCATCAGAATTTCCAGTTGCTCAGGCATTGGAGCTACATGCTGGCATGGGACCACTAAGTGCTAGCAATAACACCAATTACCCTCCATTAAACCAGATGTTTTTTGTAATTGCAGGCATTTTTGCTGGTAAAAGTATATTAGGTTCAACTATTGTAATGCGTTTGTTGATTATAGTGGCTGATATTGGTACACTAACCATAGGTAAAAAGCTTCTAGAAAAACTCAAAATGCCTACTCATCGAATATTCTGGTATCTACTAAATCCCTTAATCATAATTGAACTTTCCGGGAATCTTCATTTTGAAGGTGTTATGGTATTTTTCTTGATCTTGGGCGTTTACTTGCTCCATATCAATCGATGGAAAGTTGCAGCAGTATTCTTTTCACTTTCTGTATCCATAAAACTCATACCGCTACTATTTATTCCTTTACTTTTTAAAAAATTGGGTTGGAAAAATTGGATGATGTTTTCTGCTATTGTAGGATTTATCTCAGCCTTGTTTTTCCTACCATTCTACTCGATAGAATTTGCAACAAACTATGCAAACACAGTTGCCTTGTGGTTCCAAAAATTTGAATTCAATGCAAGTATCTATTATCTCATACGTGAAATTGGTTATTCATTTAGAGGTTACAACGAGATTGCTATTATCGGTTTAGTGCTGTCAGTTCTAGTTCTATTTATTGTTGTAGGGATGGCTATTTTAAGAAAAAACAAAGAAACAAATGACTTAATTACTACGATGATGCTAGCTCTTGCATTCTTCTACTTTACTACTACCACAATGCATCCTTGGTATCTTGCAACGCTATTATTACTCTCTGTATTTAGTAAATACAGATTTGTGCTGGTGTGGAGTTTTGTGATTTTCTTAAGTTATTTTGCCTATACAAATGGTGATAGTCAAGAAAATCTATGGTTGGTTTTCTTGGAATATTTAATCGTATATGGTGTGCTTATCTATGAACTTTATACGATAGCAAAATCAAAAAAGCCTACCATAATTACTCATGGTAGGCTCAGATAAAGTATTGTTTACTAATCTATTTATCCTTTCCAAAACCATATAGGTTTTGCCCTATAAAGTCTTGAGGGAATTTATCGTCCCCTTTAAACCCTATCTCAACTGTTCCGCTATCTTCAGGGATATAGTTGGTCTTAAAGATATAATCCCAAAGACTCAAGCTTATACCGTAGTTTACGCCATATTTCCCTTCGGGAAGAGTGTACGCATGGTGGTATAAATGCATAACAGGATTGTTGAAGATATATTTAAGTGGCCCCCAAGAAATTTTGATATTGGCATGGTTAAGGTGACCAATAGTAATAGTGATAAAGTGCACTATGTATGCTTGTTCTGGCTCAAAACCTCCAATTAACATAACTCCGAAAGTCTTCAAAGGTTTGTACAAAATGTTTTCCATCCAATGGTATCTAAGATGAGCTGCAAAACCCATTTCCTTCACACTGTGGTGAACTTTATGAAATTTCCATAAAAACGGATATTTATGCAATAGCACATGCGTGAACCATTGTACAAAATCAAGTATTATGAAAAATACGAGTAACTGAGCCCATTGCGGCCAACCTGATAAATTAATTAAGGCAAAGCTACTAGCCGTAAGATTTACCTCTGCGAAAAGTAAACCCAAGATGGTATATACTCCACTAATAACAAT
>JABDQY010000062.1 GCA_013042025.1 Bacteroidia bacterium | reverse complement strand
ACATTGGTTATTGGGGAGATCATCAGATTATATACTTGTTGAAACTTCTTGAATTGACGAGTAAGCATTACCCTGATACTTTAAGCAATTATTTTAATGAAGAATGCTTCGTTTATGCCAATGTACCTTATAAAATTAAGAGCTATAAAGACATTCTTCAGAACCCTAAGGATACCATAGAATTTAATCAAGAGTTGGATTTATCAATTCGTGAAAGAAGAAAACATTTAGGGGCAGATGCTGCATTAATGCAGGATGAAAATGAGGTAATTTATAAAGTAACCTTTATTGAAAAGGTACTTGCCACGGTGCTTTCGAAGCTATCAAATTTTATTCCAGAGGGTGGAATATGGATGAATACCCAACGTCCCGAGTGGAATGATGCAAACAATGCTCTTGTGGGCAATGGCGTTTCTATGGTTACACTATGTTACTTGAGAAGATTTCTTATATTTTTTCAAGAACAGATATCTGATATAAAAACAGAAAGAGTTGCTGTTTCCAATGAGCTTATTATCTTCTATAAGAAGGTTCGAGAGACATTTCAGGAGAACATTGGGATGATAGATGGACCTATAAGTGATGAAGATAGAAAAGCGATAATGGATGCTGTTGGTCAAGCAGGAAGTGATTTCAGAGATCATATTTATAAACAAGGATTTTGGGGTGAAAAACGAACTGTTTCGTATAGTGGTTTGAGACGTTTTGTTGCACTAAGTCTTCAATTTATTGAGCATACTATTTCTGCAAATCAAAGGGAAGATGGCTTATATCATGCATATAATTTAATGACTATCGAAAGCGAGAAGGAGGTCTCAATTTCTTATTTGAGTGAGATGTTAGAAGGGCAGGTTGCTGTTTTAAGTTCTGGTTTTCTTACTCCTACTTCTTCACTAAAAGTATTAGATGCTCTCAAAGAAAGTGCCTTATTTAGAAAAGACCAATACAGTTATTTGCTATATCCGCAGAAAGAGTTAGCAGGATTTATGGAAAGAAATACAATTCCAGCTTCAGAGGTGAACGATTCATCATTATTAAAAGCTCTTATTGAGAATAGTAATAACCAATTAATTAATAAAGATATTAACGGTGAATATCATTTCAATGGAAACTTCAAAAATGCTGGAGATGTTAAAGCAGCTTTAGTTGAATTGGAACAAACTCAATTTTCTAAATTGGTAGAATCAGATAGAAAAAAAGTTTTGAAAACATTCGAGAAAGTGTTTAACCATAAAGCATTCACTGGACGTTCGGGAACATTTTATGGTTACGAAGGTTTGGGTTCTATATATTGGCACATGGTTTCTAAACTTTTATTGGCTGTTCAAGAAGTCTGTATTCAAGCTGTTAATGAAAATGAAACTGCCGAGACCATTGGAAGATTACTAGAACATTATTATGAAATAAATGAAGGTATAGGAGTGCATAAATCTCCAAAACTTTATGGTGCATTTCCAACCGACCCTTATTCACACACTCCGGCAGGTAAAGGAGCTCAACAACCTGGAATGACGGGTCAAGTGAAAGAGGATTTTTTATGTCGTTTTGGTGAACTTGGGGTTATAGTTAAGGATGGTAATTTGTTATTCCATCCTTGTCTATTAAGAAAAGATGAGTTCACTAAAAAGCCACGTAATTTTAATTATGTTGATATTCACAAAAATTATAAAACGATTGAACTAGACACTGGTTCACTATCTTTTACGTATTGCCAAGTACCTGTAATTTATAGGTTGGCAAATGATAATAAGATGTTAATTGTAAAAGTAGATGGAACAGTGACAGAACAATCATCTCTTGAATTAGATGCTAGTACTAGTAAATCATTATTTGAACGGAAAGGTGAAATAGAGCAAATTCAAGTGGAAATAGGTAGTAAAATTTTAAAATAAATTGAATAATACTATAAGTAAAAATCGACTGTTTACAGTACTTAAGAACTTCAATCTTCTTAGTGGTTGTGTGATTTCGAAATCAATTAAAAACATTGGTTTTGTTTTCGCACTTTTGACGATTTTTACATCATGTAACAACACAAAAACTAATAATAGTAAGCATTCTCAAATGAATAAAATAACAGCTTCAGAACTACTTGGAAATCCAGAGTATTTAGCCATAAGCTACGGTGGATATAGAGAAACCACAAGAGATATACAACCAACCATTCCACAGCTCAAAAATGATTTGAAAATATTGTCAGCTATGGGAATTAAAGTATTGCGTACCTACAATACACAATATGCACAAGCTTCCAATTTGCTTAAAGCTATTCAGGAAATGAAGGAAGAAAATCCTCAGTTTGAGATGTATGTTATGCTGGGAATATGGATTGACTGCGAAAATGCTTGGACGGATATTGCCCCAAATCACGATGCAGAAGATATTGAGAATAACACAGCTGAAGTGAAAAGAGCTGTAGCCTTAGCTAATACGTATCCTAACATTGTAAAAATACTCGCTGTAGGAAACGAAGCAATGGTAAAATGGGCTGAAAGCTATTTTGTGCAACCAAATATTATTCTAAAGTGGGTTAATCATTTGCAAGAACTTAAAGAATCTGGTAAGCTTAACAAAGATCTTTGGATTACGAGTTCAGATAATTTTGCTTCTTGGGGTGGTGGCGATTCACTGTATCACTGCGAGGATTTAGAAAATCTTATTAAAGCAGTAGACTATGTTTCATTACATACTTATCCGATGCATGATACACATTATAA
>JABDQY010000053.1 GCA_013042025.1 Bacteroidia bacterium | reverse complement strand
AGGTGACCTTTATCTTGAAGACAAAAAGAAAGAAGAAGGTGTTAAATTAATAAACAAGGCACTTGAAGAGGCCAATGCTGCGGACAGTGGTGTTGTTGCACTAGCCGATACCATTCAAATTAACACCCTTAATTCTGCTTGGGGTATCTATGAAAATCACGGGTACTCCGATCTAAATTTAAGTACACAATCCAATGCAATATCCAATGGTGCAGCAAATGGTTCTGTACTTAATGAGCAAATTGTAAACGCAGCCAATTACAATATTGGATTAACCTACCTCAACACCGATCCGTCTATGGCTGTTCAATATTTCAAAAACAGTGAAGAGATTACTAAAAAAGAGCCAAAGAAAATAGATCACATCAAGGCAGTTGAACGACTGTCAGAAGCGTATGAAAAGTCTGGTGAATACGAAAAGGCATTAGAAAAATATAAAGAATATGTTGTTCTTGTGGATTCCATAAAGCAATCCGAAATAGAGAGTAAACTTAAAAATGAACTGCTTAGCACAAAATATCGTATCCAAGAAACAAGGATTGCTGAATTAGAAATAAAACAAAAAGAAAAAGAACTGGCAATAAAAACGCAGAGGAGAACTATTATTGGGCTTATACTTGGAATCGTACTGTTTTTTGTTCTCACCTATTTCTTAGTAAAAAACATAAGACAAAAGCAGCGTTCTAATACATTAATTAAACTCGCTTCATTGCGAAGTCAAATGAATCCTCATTTTATCTTCAATTCACTTAACTCTGTAAATGGCTTTATTAGCAATAACGATGAAATCAAGGCTAATCGCTACATCTCAGATTTCTCAAAACTAATGCGAACGGTTCTCAACAATTCCAATAGTCCAACCGTAACGCTTTCGGATGAACTAAATTCCTTAGGAATATACTTAGCACTCGAACATTCTCGTTTTGATGATAAATTTGATTATCAACTTGAAGTTGATTCCGATTTAAATACTGAAGATATTGAAGTTCCACCTATGTTAATTCAACCCTATATTGAGAATGCGGTGTGGCACGGATTACGTTACAAAGATGAAAAAGGATTCCTAAAAATAAATGTTGCAAAAGAAGAAGAACATTTACTTGTAACCATTGAAGACAATGGAATTGGAAGAAAGGAATCACAAAAATTAAAAACAGTGCACCAACGCGATTATAAGAGTACAGGTATTGAAAATACTAAAGAAAGAATTCGATTGTTGAACAAATTGCACAATACACATTTCGAGGTTAACATTATTGATCTCGCTGAAAATGAAACAGCATTAGGTACACGAGTTGAGATAACCCTACCAACAAATATTGCATAACATGGTTAAAACCCTCAGAGTAATAATAGCGGACGACGAAAAGTCGAGCAGAGACCTCATTGAAAACTACGTTACGCGTTATTGTAAAGATCTCGAAATTATTGCCAAGGCAGAAGACGCTCGTCAAGCGGTTGATTTGATTAATAAACACAAACCTGATCTAGTATTTTTAGATGTTGAAATGCCATTTGGAAATGCTTTTGATGTTTTAGAGCAAACGGAAACGGTAGATTATCATACTATATTTATTACCGCATATAGTGATTATGCAATCAAAGCATTGAATTATAGTGCAGCTTACTATATACTTAAACCTATAAGCATTGAGGAGCTTGTTTCTGCTGTAGACAAAGTCAAAGAAATTGCTGCTGAAGATAATTTTTCTGAGCTGAAGAAAGTACTGCAACAGAATTTAGGAGCTGAAGGAATTCAACGAATAGTACTTCCAAATCAAAATGGATTTGAAATTGTAAATGCAAATGATATCATCCGCATTTCTGGAAGTGGCAACTACTCTGATTTATATCTTAAGAATGGCAGCAAAAAAACCGTTAGCAAGATATTAAAGTACTTCGACAATCTAGAAGAAAACAGCAACTTCATAAGAATTCACAAATCTCACATTATCAATACGGAGTTTATCTCTGCCTATAAAAAAGGTAGAGGAGGAAGTTTGATTATGATTGATGGACATGAAGTTGAAGTTTCGGCAAGTAAAAAACAAGATTTAATGAAAGCTTTAGGTCTATGAAAAGGAGTCGGATGAGATATTTCTCCTTCCATATTCTCGTCTTTCTGATGATACAATCTTTCGCTCAAAATTCATTGGATTCCTTCTCACATGCAATGCTAGATTCTGCAAGCTTAAAACAAAAACAAGTTGAAGTATTCCAAAAAATCTTAAAGAAACGAAACAGTTTTAAGCTAAAACAACACTTAGACACCACACATAGACATGTGTTTATCACAGAATACTATAACACTCTGAACAACAATTATTCCGTATACGAACACTACTTCAACGCAACAGATACCTTAGCAAAAAATGTGTATCTAGCAGGAAAGGAAGCTGATGTCGAAGAATACTACAACCCTCTCTTCGGCATAGAAATTGAAAAAATCTATCCTTCTCAAACATTGAACTTTAAGTCAGAACATTATAAAAATTTCGGACTGGTACAAAGAGCGGAATATGACAGTATAGTTCTAGCCTATAGTACGTGTGTCTCTCGACCAGATATGAATCAAGCAAAAAAGGACAAATCCAATGCAAAAAAAAGAATTCAATCTACCTATAAGATTTGCACCTACATTGATGTGAATGCAGATGCAATTTATATCTCTTTTCAAACACCAGTTAAGAATCCTCAACTAAGAATAATTAATTATAATCCTGTTTGGGATTGGTAAACTAGATTTTTTTTAAATAATCCTAGAAGTGTCCTTTTGACTTCTCTACTTTGCTATCTAGGCATAAAAGGAAATATCAAATCTCTTTTCATACTTTTAAAT
>JABDQY010000052.1 GCA_013042025.1 Bacteroidia bacterium | reverse complement strand
ATATACCACCGTGCCTATCACTAGGGCAACAGTATCTAAAGCCGAATATGTTAATACTATTGAATTAGCAGATGATGGCAAAGATAATTGGCAAGCATTGATGGAGCTTGATGTTAAAAAGTCGAAGAAACGGAAAAAGAAGTAGGATGGATTAAGTTGTAGTCCATTAAGATTTTCAAATTCAAGTTATAAAACAAAGTATAGGATTGACGTGTTTATATCACATGTCGAAACGCGTATTAATAGTTGGTGGAAACACAGGGATTGGAGCAAGTTTAAATCAAATCCTTAAAAATGAAGGAATCGAAACCATTTGCATTAGCAGAAATCAAGGAGAGGTAGATGTTTGTGAAGATGAACCTCAGTTTCCGGAAATAGAAGGTGCGTTAGATGGATTGGTATATTGTCCTGGGAGTATAAATCTAAAACCATTTCGAGGATTGAAGATGACTGACTTCGAGCATGATATGAATGTCAATTATTTTGGTGCTATAAAAACACTCAAAAACTATTTGCCTCATTTGAAATCCTCAGAATCTGCTAGTGTGTTATTATTTAGCACTGTGGCAGTTCAAAAAGGGATGACGTTTCACAGCAGTATATCAGGTGCAAAAGGAGCAGTTGAAGGTCTTGCTCGATCATTGGCAGCAGAACTCGCACCTACAATACGGGTAAATTGCATAGCCCCAAGTTTAACAGATACCCCTTTAGCAAGCAAACTGCTTAGAAATGAAAAGCAACGGGAAGGAGCAGAAAACAGACACCCATTAAAATCAATAGGAGAATCGGAAGACATTGCTCAAATGGCTCAGTTTCTGGTTTCTGACAAAGCCAAATGGATAACCGGACAGATTATTGGGGTGGATGGAGGAATGAGTAGCTTAGCAGCAGGGTAGCAGCTAAAATTTGAATTGTAGAAATGCATAAAAAAACAAATCTGCCTTCAAAAATATGTGCAGCTTGTGGTTTACCATTTTTTTGGAGAAAGAAGTGGGAAAAGAATTGGGAATATGTGAAATATTGTAGCAAGAAATGCAGAAACATATCGTGATTAGACTGCATTAATTTTCATTAAAGGTGATACTCTGTATAAACTTTTCACTAACCTTGCTGTTTTACAAACATGAACTATCGAACCATTAAATCAAGTACAATGCTACTGGCATTTTTACTAAGCTGTTTTTTTACTTTCGCTCAAGATAAAACCAGTAAATCCCTTGCAAAAGGGGATTATAAACTTAAAGCAGTTGCTGAGTTGGGATTCTTGGGTGTATTTGATCATAAAATTCAGTTTGGAAACAATGGTACATATTTCGACTATCGAAAGGATGGCGGACAAGATGTGTTGTTTCCTATCATAAGACCTTCACTTGAACTTGAAGTTAAAAAACGCAATACGTTTATTTTTCTCATTCAACCGTTAAAAATAGAATCACAGGTATATCTCAACGAAGATGTAGTGGTAGATGATTTACTCTATCCAGCAACAAGCAGCGTGAAGCTACTTTATAATTTCCCTTTTTATCGTTTCAGTTATTTGAGAGAAGTTATGCCCAATAATGATGCTTGGAGCTTAGGCATTGGGGGTACCATTCAAATTAGAAACGCCACTATTTCCTTTGAATCATTAGACGGTGAGCGGTTTAGGACGAACAGAGATGTTGGAATTGTTCCTGCATTTAAAATTAGAAGCCGTTATCAGTTTAGTGACAGGGCATATACGGAGTTGGAAGCTGATGGAATCTATGCTCCAGTTAGTTACCTAAATGGAAGTGACACAGAGATTGTAGGTGCAATTCTCGATGCAAGTTTTCGAGGAGGTATTGAAGTAACTAAAGAAGTAGATGCATTTCTAAATCTGAGATATTTAGGTGGCGGTGCCGTTGGCACGTCAAATGATACGGACGGGCCAAGTGATGGATATGTAAAAAATTGGCTACACTTTGGTACAGTGAGTGCTGGATTTGCTTATTCCTTTTAATGGAATCTTGCTAATTAATTCCCAAGTATTTGATTCTTAATTTATTCCTTTAGTCCATCACCAAAAGAATTGCGATTGTTTTCTCAAGAATTATTCTATCCAATTCACATTGGATTTTAAACCTATAAACATATCTTCCATGACACAAATTGCCAGCATTCTACTTTAACAGAAGTGTTTGCTTTAACGAGTAATAATAGTAACAAATGCTCTCCAAATCAAGAATAATTCGTGGAGTACAGTGCCACAAAAGTCTATGGTTGCATAAGCATCAGCCGCAACTTAGAGAAATATCGGATGACTTGCAAGCAGTTTTTGATACAGGAACGCAAGTAGGATTGCTTGCACAACAAAAGTTCCCTGGTGGTACAGATGCCTCCGAAGGCCACGAATGGCCCAATTTTGAATGTGCAGATACAACTAAATACCTACTTGGTATAGGACAAAAAGTGATCTATGAGGCAACTTTTGTTCATAATAAAGTGCTAGTGGCAGTTGATATTCTTGTAAAAAACGAATTGGGTTCTTGGGATGCTTATGAAGTCAAAAGCACAAATTCATTAAAAAGTCCTCACATTATGGATTGTGCAATTCAATTTCATGTAATCACGAGTTATAGTTTAGATATTCGAAGCTTCTCTGTGATGCATTTCAATAAAAAGTATGTACGCCAAGGAGAATTAGACATTAAACAACTTTTTACATCAACAGATATTACAGAAGAAGTGCTTGAGCTGCAGGAAGAAATGCCTGAAGTCATTGATGAACTAGAAGCCATACAACAGCAAAAAACATGTCCTGAATTAGCAATTGGCTCGCATTGTGATGAACCTTATGAGTGCGATTTCAAGGCATATTGTTGGAAACATATTCCAGAATATTCTGTATTTGACTTAACCAATCCTCGAAACAGAGATTGGGAGTTATATGAAAAGGGCATTTTAAAGATTAAGGATATCCCGGTTGATTATGCAATGGGAGAAAAGCATCGTATTCAGCATTTGGCAGAGATTACAGGAAAGTCACATATTGTGAAAGATGAAATTGATCATTTTCTTAGTGATCTAGAATACCCGATTTATTATTTCGATTTTGAAACAATGATGACTGCAGTTCCAATGTATGATAATACGAGAACCTATCAGCAGATTCCTTTTCAGTACAGTGTACATAAACAACCAAGCTTTGGTGCGGAGTGTGAGCATCGAGAATTTTTACCGCAGGTTGAATCAGGAGTAAAATCCCCAGATCCACGTGAAGAATTGATATCACATTTAGTTCGAGATTTAGGAGAGAAGGGGAGTATTGTAGCATATCACTCGTCATTTGAACAAAGCAGAATAAAGGAATTAGCCAGAGACTTTCCAGAATATTCAGAACCACTTTTAGCTCTTACCGAACGTATCATAGATTTGGAAATACCTTTTCGCAGAAAATGGTATTATACAAAAGAAATGCAGGGTAGGAGTAGCATCAAGAAAGTACTACCTGCTTTGGTTCCTGAGCTTTCATACTCCGATTTAGAAATCCAAGATGGTGGCTCTGCAAGTACTCAGTACTTAGCTATGCACCAGGGTGAATATGAAGGTGATTATCCTAATGCAAGAAAAAACTTACTGGACTATTGCGAGCTTGATACGTTTGCCATGGTAAAGGTGTTAGAAAAGTTGTTTGAAGTAATAGCTTAATCCATTTCAACTACCCAAATTCCTCTCAACTCATTTTCCGAGTACCCTGTTGCTTGGTCAGTTGGATAAAGAACATCTAATTTTTTTAATGTTTCTGGTTTGATTTGTGTTTCTTTTTCTCCATGGCATTGCAAGCACATAGTATTGGTTATGATTGGATAAACATGTACTAGTTTTCCGTTATATATAATACTAGCACCACTTGGAGTTTGCCCACTAGATAAACTTGCTTTGAACTTATTAATTGGCTCAATGAGCGATCCAGTTGCAGTATTGTTTGAATTTCGAGGTTGATCACTAACACGTGAAATTTTAACACCTTGAGCACTTGCCATACTGTCTGTTAAATGGATGGCTTTGGTGTTACAGAATTCAACAGCACCTGCTGTTCCTTTTGTACCTATAGCACTCAATAAGTTCTTACCTAAAATGGCTTTCGTTGCCATAGCAAATTGCTTCCCTTGTTCAAGTGGGGTAAGTGAAGTAGTTGTTTTACCATGTCTTTTACGCTCTTGCTTGTAGTGTTCCTCAAACCAGTCTGGAGCTTCTATTTCGGTTTCAAATAAATATGCAGCAATTTGGGTTAGCTGTTCTTCGCTGAAGTTCATCTGAGGCATTAAACCAAACTTTCTTCTTGCTCCTGGCATTTTACTAATGTCTTCAGAAGGATGACTTACAAAAGCAACAAGGTCTTTTGTAAACTCTTCTTTAGTGGTGTTTTCATCTATGTAGTGCTTTTTAATAGCTATCATAGGTGGGGCAATTCGAGACTCTATACTACCTCTAGGACTGTGGCAGGTAAAACAATTGGCTTCTAACAATTGAAAACCTGCAGCCAATTCTTCTGGTGTTGATTTAGAGGATTCTGTTTTTTGATTGCAACTGAATATGCCAACCAATAAAGTAGCTAAGGCAAATAGACCAAGTATACGATGTTTCATAAATTAACCACGAAACTACGTTGCAATTCGGTTTCAAAAGATATCCTAAGTTACATAAGGGCAAAAAAAAAACCACTTGCACTTGCAAGTGG
>JABDQY010000051.1 GCA_013042025.1 Bacteroidia bacterium | reverse complement strand
ATCCATTGTACGATGGTGGATTATGACTTGCTGTGATAACAATTCCCGCATATGCTTTATGAATTAAGGTTGAAAGCGAAACCATAGGAGTACTTACAAAACTATTTGTAGTAAAAACGTTAATTCCTTCTTTAATAAAAACAGAAATAGCTGTTTCTGTAAATAATTCACCTCCAAACCTGCAATCGTAACCAATAACAATGCTATGATTATCAGTTTTAGCCTTAATCCATTTTGCCGTTGCATATGCCACTCTTGCAACATTGGCAGTTGTATATTCTTTTGCGATTATGGCTCTCCAGCCATCAGTACCAAATTTTATTTTATCCATTTTACGATTTTATCTTATTCCAACTATTGTTTCGTAGTGCTTTGTAATATTTATCAGCCTCTTGAGGAGCTATTTCTTGACTATTTATTCGTTGCAAGATGAAGCTAAATGACTTTTCGCTTAGGTATTCCTCAATACCTTGTAAATTCATTTTTAAATCCAATTCTTCCAGTTGTGCCTTATTAAGTGTAATGGAGTGTTTATCTATGAACAACTGAACTGTAAGTAATTCTTGAAACGGAATGTTGTTGTATTTAGTCCATCGTTCTTTAACCACAATGTTTTCTATCTTCCATGGAACGAACATCAAATGAGTGAAATACTCATCACCACCTGCATTTAGTATTGTTTGTTTATTTGCATTAACCAATTTTTGAATGGTAAAATATAGATTGCTGTTTTCTTCATTGGTATTAATGCTTGGATGAAGTATCTTATATTCGATTTCTTTGTTTAGTTCAATCTCGAAAAAATTTCGGTACACCTTTTCACTTTTAATCGCTTGATCTCGAATTTCAAAAGCACGAATTGGGTTTGTTTTGAAATCTTCTTTTCCGAATTGTACTACATTAAAATGAAACTTTTTACTCTGCAATACATCCCAATAGGATAGGGTAGATGATCCATTTGCATTGCAAGGAATGTACGTTGTTTTCAATAGGTTAATTATATCTGCGGCATCAACAAAACCATAATTTATCTTGCCTCCAAACTTTGTTTTACCAGAAAACGAAAAGCCTAGAACACCAAATTCAAAGTTACTTTTAAAGATCTTCCAAACTTCATGAATGAATAAATCATTGCTTCCTACAAAAGGTGATATTGCTTGTGTTTCTTTCTCAGCAAAGCTGTTTTTTGTTATTTCGACATCCTTATTACTGTTCTCCCATAAAGGTAAATCTCCAGTTAAGAGTTTTGGATACAACAATTGGGGTAATTCTTTAACCAGATTATATCCAATACTATCTGCTTGCTTCACACTTGATAAATGAAGTAATACAGGCGTATAATCATAGTTCTTAGGTAAAGAGTTTGTCGATTTACAAGCCGACAATAGAACGAGAATTGAAATTAAAAATTTAGGTAAATGCATTTTCTCCAGTTATTTCCATTCCAAGTATTAATAAATGTATATCATGCGTTCCTTCATAAGTTACTACAGACTCTAGATTCATCATGTGCCGCATAATCGGATATTCTCCTGTAATTCCCATTCCACCGTGCATTTGACGTGCTTCACGAGCTATATTCATAGCAATTTCTACGTTATTTCTCTTAGCCATAGATATTTGAGAAGGGGTTGCTTTTCCCTCGTTCATTAGAGTTCCAAGTCTCCATGTCAATAGCTGGGCTTTGGTGATTTCTGTCAACATCTCAGCTAATTTCTTTTGCTGTAACTGGAATCCACCAATTGGCTTTCCAAATTGATGGCGTTGGGCAGCATATCTTTTCGCACTTTCATAGCAATCCATGGCTGCACCTAGTGCACCCCAACTTATTCCGTATCGTGCAGAATTTAAGCAGGTCAATGGACCTTTTAATCCTTTAACTCCTGGAAGTATATTAGATTTTGGAACACGAACATTATCAAACACCAATTCGCCTGTTATACTTGCTCGTAAACTCCATTTGTTATGTGTAGTAGGAGTGGTGAAACCTTCCATGCCACGTTCAACAATTAATCCATGAACAATGCCTTCCTCGTTCTTAGCCCATACCACAGCAACATCTGCTTCAGGTGAATTGCTAATCCACATTTTTGCACCATTAAGAATAACATAATCTCCATCATCCTTAAAGTTTGTAGTCATTCCGTTTGGATTAGAACCGTGATCTGGTTCAGTTAATCCGAAACACCCAAGCATTTCTCCTGACCCTAATTTTGGCAAGAATTTTTGCTTTTGTTCCTCACTTCCAAACTT
>JABDQY010000045.1 GCA_013042025.1 Bacteroidia bacterium | reverse complement strand
GGGTAAATCAAGAATAAGATGTTGGATTCCTGTTGATACCAGTCTTTTCATATCCTCAATATGAATATATGGAGCATTCTTGCCTGAATAATCCGTTTGTCTTTTTACAGAACCGTTTGGCAATGTTCTAATTATTAAGCACTTATAGTGCTCTAGTTCATTATAGTCAAATGAGTCGAAGTCAACTACAAGATCTCCTCCAATTGCTTTGGTATTAAACGAATGTAACTTGCCTACAAAGAATTCATCGCGAATGCAATCATTCACATAATAGGGTTCATTTGAAATATGCCCAACACATTCGGTATGTGAACTATTTCCATGAGGAGTAAACGTAATGGTTTCAAGATTACATCCTGAACCAGCACTCTTACTTCCAATAAAGTCCCCATCCTTATAAGGCTCATAGAGGGCATTGGCTATACCAAAACTACGTGCACCATTTTCTCGCTGAACCTCTATCCCTATTTCTATAGGTTGGTTAAGGTCTGCTGTATATTCGTTTTCTTTGTGTTTAAAATGAACAAACATTGCGGCAAAAATACTTTTTTGATGCTTTTAGAGTTCTGTTAATTATAATTGAGGGAGAATAGTAAAGAATAGTGAAGCTAAACAATTACGAAATAAAACGTTTAATCAAATTGATTTTACTGATTTTTGCCTTTCTAATTGGCTTCTTTTCATTGTGGTATACGAATAATTTAGTTGAGAAACTGGAAGTTCAAGAACGTGAAAATATTCATACATGGGCTAACGCAACACGTTTAATAGCTTCTCCTGACTATGAAGGAGACTTTAATTTCCTATATCAAATACTTCAATCCAACACAACTATTCCTGTTATCCTTACGAATACGGAAGGTGAAATTACCAGTTTTAGGAATCTAGATTCTACATATTCAGGTAACATGGATTATCTGCTTAAAAAAATTGAAGAAATGAAAGCCGATAATGAACCAATTGAAATTGCATATTTAGAAGGAGAGAAGTTCACCATTTATTATGAAGACTCCATACTTCTGAACAAGCTTCGATTTTATCCGTATTTTCAACTTGGTATTATAGGCTTATTTCTCGTTGTGAGTTATTTCTCTTTTAGTTACAGCAGAACGTCTGAACAAAATAAAGTTTGGGCAGGTATGAGCAAGGAGACAGCACATCAGCTTGGTACTCCAATTTCTTCTTTAATGGGTTGGATTGATTACTTGAAGGAAGGAGATAATAACTTACCTCAAAAAGTGATTGATGAAATGAGCCATGATTTGAATCGGTTGGAATTAATTACAGAGCGATTCTCCAAAATTGGATCTGAACCAGTATTAAGTCCAATTAACCTTAGGGAAGTGCTAAACGAAAGTATCAATTACATAAATTCTAGGACATCCGAAAAGGTTCAAATTTCAATCGATGGGACAATTGAAGATTTTAAAGAGGTTTCTGTGAATGTAAATCGTCCATTATTTGCTTGGGTTATTGAGAATCTGTGTAAAAATGCGGTAGACGCAATGGATGGTGAGGGAAGCATTACATTTAGTTTATCAAAAGGAGACAATAAGGTGTATATTGATGTTCTTGATACAGGTAAAGGAATACCGTCAAATAAGTTTAAAACTATATTTAAACCAGGGTTTACAACTAAAAAAAGAGGATGGGGTCTTGGTTTATCATTGGTGAAGAGAATAATTGAAAACTATCACAACGGTAAAATCTACGTGAAATCTTCTGATATAGGTAAGGGAACCAAATTTAGGATAGAGCTAAAAACGAATTAATTGTTTATATCTCTATTAGAAATGGTTATAGCTAAAGTAAGGCTTTCAACTTACCTTCGTACCAATAAATAAAGATATATTATGGCATTAGAATTTACAGATTCAAATTTTGAAGAAGAGGTATTGAAAAGTGAAACACCAGTATTAGTTGATTTTTGGGCTGAATGGTGTGGACCTTGTAGAATGATTGGACCAATCGTTGAAGAATTATCAACTGAATATGATGGTAAGATAAAAATTGGCAAAATGAATGTGGATCATAATCCAGGAGTTCCTATGAAATATGGAATCAGAAGCATCCCTACTTTATTAGTATTTAAAGGAGGAGAAGCAGTTGATAAAGTGGTTGGAGCTGTTCCAAAAACCAGTCTTGTTTCAAAATTAGAAGCTCAATTAGCGTAAGAACAATAGTATTTGTAATATTGAGCGGTAGTTCTCGTTAGAGAATTACCGCTTTTTTTATGCAAATAAATAAGGAAGACATATTGCATACGGGTAACCTGGAACTTCTTGCTAAAAAAGCAGTTGAAGGTTTTATTACAGGGTATCATAAAAGTCCCTTTCATGGATTCTCAGTTGAATTTGCTGAGCATAGACAATACAATTCGGGAGAATCAACGAAGAATATCGATTGGAAACTGTATGGAAGAACAGACAAGATATATGTTAAGCGATATGAAGAGGAAACCAATTTAAGATGTCAAATACTCATTGATGTTTCTTCGTCCATGCAAATTGAAGAAAAGGATTGCTTATCGAAGCTTCAATATTCAGTATGGACGACTGCGGTTTTTTTGCAAATGCTTAAAAAACAACGCGATGCTTCCGGATTATGTTTTTTTGACTCTGAAGTAAAAGAATACACCCGAATCGCTTCTTCTTCTAGGCACTACAAAGAGTTACTCTTTAAACTAGAGCCCTATTTATCGTATACATCGGTTAATAAATCTACTGGCATAGCAACGGCCTTACATGAAATTGCACGTCAAATGCACCGTCGATCTTTGATTGTGTTATTCACAGATTTTTTTGAGGAAGGACGGGATTTAACTCAATTATTTGATGCTATTAAGCATCTAAAGCACAATAAGCATGAAGTGATTGTTTTTCATACCTTGCACAAACCAAGTGAATTTGATTTTGATTTTCCTTCTGCACCAATGACGTTTGAAGACGCAGAAACTGGTGAAAAATTGAGGTTGCAACCCAATGAGGTTAAAGAACAATACGTCACATCTATAAAAGAATATTCAAAAAAACTTCGATTGAAAATGAGTCAATATAAGATTGATTATGTAGAAGCAGATACCTCAAAAGGAGTAGAGCACGCATTAATTCCTTTCTTGGTAAAACGAAAAAAAGTGAATAGTTAATTCAATCGCTTGTTCATTGTTTTAAAAAACAACGAAGGAATAAGAGCAAGAATTATCATTCCTGGATATCCTGTAGGCAATTGAAGAGACTTATCCATTGATTCTAAATCTTGATATTTAGTAAGCGAATTCTCATGGTGATGGGAGTGTCTTGTTAATTCAAAGAGTAGATACCTTCCCAAAATGTGATCAGAATTCCATGAATGTGTTTCATTAACACGTTCGTATACACCTGTTTCCAATTTATCTCGAAATAATGCATAGTGCTCAACATAGTTTATTGACTCCAATAGAAGAATGCCAATTGCAGCACTTACTAAGAATAGTAGTAATGTATAAAGTGAGAAAACATAAACGATAATGAAAACTAGAACTAACTCAATTATGATGAATTTAATGAACTGATTTCCAATTGATAACCATGGTAAACCATTACGTTCAAGTCGATCTTTTTCTAGTTTAAAAGCAGATATGAAACTGTCACGAATGCATCGATACCAAAATGCGTAGATAGTTTCTCCTTTTCTTGCAGTTGCAGGATCTTCTAGTGTTCCAACTCGCTTGTGATGACCACGGTTGTGTTCTATAAAAAAATGCATATACATAGAAGATAGTAAGAGTAGTTGAGCAGCTTTTTGCTTCCACTTCTCTGATCGATGTCCAAGGTCGTGTGCCACATTAATACCATATACACCACAAAGAATACCCATGGTACTAACTGCACCTATAGTTTCTGAAATTGTTAGTGTTTCATTATTAATTAGTGTTAAAA
>JABDQY010000044.1 GCA_013042025.1 Bacteroidia bacterium | reverse complement strand
GTATACGGCTTGGGTTGACGCCGGTCAACCATTATTGGAATTCGATCTTAAACAAAAAGTCGATCTGCAAAAGCAAATCGACTCGTTGTCAAATCTTATTCGGAATTCTACCATTAAGGGTAGAATGGAAACACACTAGTTTTTTAGAATTTGAATTGAAGTTTCTTTGCCATCAATTGAAACTTTCAACACATAAACTCCTGCTTCAAAGGTATGGAGAGCTATAACCTGTCTATTTCCTACCAAGTTAACTTTTTCTAATAATTCACCCGAAATAGAATAAATGGTTAGTTCTCCAGTCTTTCCCTTACTGTTGTTTACAACCAGGTTATCAGTAACTGGGTTGGGATAAAATTCTAATCCTAAATTTCTGATTAAATCAACATTACTAAATAGTGGTAAACTAATTACTTCAGAACTATCTGTTACACAATTATTGTCAGTAGTTACTTCTAAAGATACTGTAACGTCTTCTCCTTCTTTTAAAGCATAGTCGTGTGTAGGAGAAACATCATGGTTAATTGCAGTACCGTCACCAAAATCCCATGAATAGGCAGCAAAACTCATCTCAGCTGGAACAAAAGTATAAACTGACCCAGAACGAGAATAAGTAAAAGATGCATTTGCAGGTCCTTCAAATATTACGTAATCTACTTCAGAGGTATCTATACAAGCTCCTTTTGTAACGATAACAAATACGCTATCATTCTGCTTCATTCCACTATTGGTGTATGTATTTGAAGTACCACTTTGAGCCAAGGTATTATTCCAATAGAAATCGAAGGTTTCAATAGTGTCATTAGCAGTAAAAGTAACAGTCTCTCCAGCACAGTATGCACCTATCTTATCTTTCTTCAGATTAATATCGTTGATTTTGTCAACCGTAATTGGAATTTCAATTTCATTTGCTGGACATGCTAGATTATTTGAATCCTTGATTCCGAGAACATACGTTTTTGAAAGCGATGCATTAAACTTAATAATTGTATCTGTAAAGCTCGTACTTCCGTCAAGACTTAATCCGTAATTCTCACCAGATAAACCATTTACTTCAATAGTAATAAGTTCACCATGGCAAAATTCATCATCATATGTAACCGTTGCTTCTAATTGTGAACATGTGTCTGTAACACATTTTTGGTTACCAATCTCACTATAAAAGCATGGTGCATCATCTTTAGCTCTTACCCATAAATCAAATGTGTCTTGAGGTTGCAAACCGCTTACTAAATGTGTAACACCTGTAGCACCGCTGCTTGGATTAACCCAACTCAACCCCTCATTCAGGCTAACTTGAAATCCATCATGATAAAGGCTTCCATCCCAACTAAACAAGATAGTACTTGGCGTTATAGTATTGCATATTATTACTGGAGCAGGAAGTTGGTTTTTAGAAACAACAGTATAGTCTGAGATATCACTTAAACATCCATTGCTATCTTTTACACGAAGGCCATATGTAGTAGTTGTATCGAAAGACACCACCTGATTTGAAGAAATAGATTTAGCTATTTCAGTACTATTGGAAAAATAATAAAATGAATCAAATGCTGAACTACTAGCCATTAATGTAATTGACGAATTGGAGCAACTTGAATCATTGAATACAGATGCACTGCTTGACAAAGTTGCAGTTGGTTTTGTATGCTCATTCACGGTAATCACATTACTATTCCTAGCACATCCGTTTGAACCAGTTGCTATAACACTATATTGTCCTGAGGATTTCGCGTAGATTGATGTAGTTGTAGCACCTGTAGACCATAAGTAGCTAACTCCTGCTTGGGATGCCACTTCTAGTTTAACACTATCTCCAGGGCAAATTGTGCGTGTTGCATTTCCAATAATAAAAGAAGATGGAGCTGAATTAACTGTCATAAACACAGTGTCAGGTAAAGAATAACCTTTTGCATTCTTAGAAACCAAGACAGCATATTTAGCACCCGGAGCTGTAAAGATTACACTTGGATTTTGTGCTGTTGAACTATTTGGAGTTGCACCTGGAATTGTCCATTGCCAGCTAGTAGGATTATTTGTAGAACTTCCAGTTAAATTTACAGCTGCAGCTTGACAAGGAGTAGAATTTGTAGTTCCTGCAGTTGCTTCCGGTAACAAAGTTGAAGGAGCAATTTTGAATTCTCTTGCAATTATTATATCTCCAGAATTTCCACCTGCGTTGTTGGCTGAATTTACGATACTATAAAATATGATGGTATCCTTGTTTGTTGAAGGAGCTGTCCATTCAAATGTCCACTCAATGGAATCAGTTCCTGAGTTACCACTACCCGTATGACGAGCATAACTTCGAGTTGCCCCACTTATTGTAGCAGTTGTAATGCTTACGCGGGTGTTTGTATTGTTTAAGCTTCCAGCCATTGCATTAGTATTATCCAATGCTGTTAACTGAAAACCAAATTTTGATTTTCCTGAATGCTCATATTTCAATGTTACCGTGTAAGTTGAATCTGGGATATATCCATTACCCGTGAAATTCCCTGAGAATGAAATATTATTGAAATTAGTTCCAGAAGTTTGCAAGGTACCTGAATGGCATTGGGTACAGTTATTCTCACCTGGGGCATTGGTATATCCTCCGTTAGATCCTCCACTATTAGTAAGAGAAACTACAGTAATACATACCATAGAAAAAAATAGAATACTCGTCAGAAAGCGTTTTGGAGTAAAGGTTTTAATCATGTGATTTATTTTGGTTATTGATTGTCAAAAATTATAAATTAGATTTAGAGTTATGTCATGAAGTTTGTTAATGACTTTATTATGACTTCTTTTGATTTGCACGAACTATTTTTTCTAGAAAATCCCATTCTTCTTTAGTGATAGCTTCCATTTGATTGAATTGACCTGCACCTTGAAGCCACTCGCCTCCATCTATCGTAACTACTTCGCCATTGATATAGGCCGAATAGTCAGACATTAAATATGCTGCGAGATTTGCCAATTCTTGATGTTCACCAACCCGTTTTAAAGGAATTCTATTTTCAAGATTCACCTTTGCACTCATCTCCTTTGGAAATAATCTATCCCATGCTCCTTTTGTTGGAAACGGACCAGGGGCAATTGCGTTATGTCGCATACCATACTTTGCCCATTCTACAGCAAGTGATCTAGTCATTGCAAGAACCCCAGCTTTTGCTGTTGCAGATGGCACAACAAATCCACTGCCTGTTGACGCATAAGTAGTTACAATGTTTAGAACATTTGCTTCTATCTTATTTTCAATCCAATATTTACCGCAGCTTAACGTGCAATTCTTACTTCCTTTTAATACAATGTCAATGATGATATCCCATGC
>JABDQY010000042.1 GCA_013042025.1 Bacteroidia bacterium | reverse complement strand
GTTGTAGTGAATAAGGTAGATAAGGAAAACTGCATGCCAGAAGAAGTACATGAAAAGGTATTCGACCTAATGTTTGCTTTAGATGCTACAGAAGATCAGTTGGATTTTGAGACATTATATGGTTCTGCTAAAAATAATTGGATGAGTGCAGATTGGAGAAAACCTACAGATAATCTGTTCCCCGTTCTTGACGCAATAATAAACCACGTTCCTCCTCCAGTTCAAGAAGAAGGAAATCCTCAAATGATGATTACATCATTAGACTTTAGTAAATACACCGGTAGAATTGCTATAGGAAAATTAAAAAGAGGTGAACTTGTTCCAAATCAACAAGTTTGTTTAGTAAAAAGAGACGGTAGTGTTGTAAATTCAAAAATTAAAGAATTGTTCTTGTATGATGGTTTAGCGAAAGTGAAGGTCGATAAAGTGTTAGCAGGAGATATTTGTGCAGTTACTGGATTAGAAGGGTTTGAAATTGGAGACACTATTTCTGATATTGAGAATCCAGAAGGTCTACCCGTTATTGCAATTGACGAACCAACAATAAGTATGTTGTTTACCATTAATGATAGTCCATTCTTTGGTAAAGAAGGAAAGTTTGTAACAAGTAGACATATTAAAGATCGTTTAGAGCGAGAGCTAGAAAGAAACCTTGCTATGCGTTTGGAAGAAACTGCAACTGCAGATTCATTCTTGGTTTACGGAAGAGGAGTGCTTCATTTGGCTGTTCTTATTGAAACAATGCGAAGAGAAGGCTACGAACTTCAAATAGGCCAACCACGTGTAATTATTAAAGATATAGATGGTGTTAAATCGGAACCGATTGAGGAACTAACAATAGATGTACCTGAACATCACAGTGGTAAGGTAATTGAATTTGTAACTTCAAGAAAAGGAAACATGTTGACTATGGAGCCTAAAGGAGACGTGATGCATCTTGAATTTGAAATTCCATCTAGAGGTATTATTGGTTTGAGAAATACCTTGCTAACATCAACTCAAGGGGAAGCAATTATTGCACATCGATTCAAAGAATTCCAAGCCCATAAAGGTGATATTCCTCAGCGGATAAATGGTTCACTTATTAGTATGGAAAACGGAAACGCCATTCCTTACAGCTTGAATAACCTACAAGATCGAGGAAAATTCTTTGTAAAACCTAATCAAGAGATTTATGAAGGACAGGTTGTTGGAGAACATAGTCGTCCGGGTGATGTAGTGGTAAACCTTACCAAAGCTAAGAAACAAAGTAATGTTCGTTCAAGTGGTGCTGATGAAAAAATGAAATTGGTTCCGCCTCAAATATTCACGTTAGAAGAATCCTTGGAGTACATTCAAGCAGATGAATATGTTGAGGTAACACCAGAGAATATTCGTCTACGAAAAATACACTTGAAAGAATTTGAACGTAAACGTGCAAAGAATGCTGCTTTGAGTTAGAATTGATTTTTTAAATTTGCCCAAGTGAGCAAAATTTTATTCTATCTTATCATTAAACCCCTATCCTATCTCCCATTTTGGGCGTTGTATGGTATTTCTGATGTTCTTGCTTTCCTGCTTTTTTACATCGTTCCGTATCGCAAGAAAGTAGTAGTTGCAAATCTCTCCAATTCATTTCCAAACAAATCTGAGAAAGAAATTAAAATAATCGCACGAAAGTTTTATTCGCATCTAGGAGACATCATCGTTGAAGGTGTGAAGCTATTTAGTATAACTCGAAAGCAAGTACTGAAACGCTTTGTTGTGCTGAATCCTGAAATTTCAAATGCCTACTTTGATGCAGGAAGACCAATTGTTTTGGTTGGTGGACATTACAATAATTGGGAAATCTTAGCCAGTGGACTTGATGATCAAATAAAACACAAAGCCGTTGGAATATATGCTAAGCTGGAGAGTGCGTTTTTTAATGAAAAATTTCTTTCAAGTAGAACAAAATTTGGATTACGAATGATAGAAACCAAAGAAGTAGCACCCTATTTTATTAATGGTTTCGACACCCCTACTGCAACAATCTTTGGTGCGGATCAAAGTCCTACGTATAACAAAGGTATTGTTTGGACTACCTTTCTAAATCAAGAAACGGCTATTGCAAATGGAACAGAACGTTTCGCTAAAAAGTTCAATTTACCTGTAGTTTATGGGGCTATTGAAAAAGTAAAAAGAGGGCATTATGAATTTACTATGGAGGTGCTCTATGATCAACCCAAAGACACCGAGGATGGTGAAATTAGTAAAGCGTTCACCAAAAAAATAGAAGAACAAATTATAGCACAGCCTCAGTATTGGTTGTGGACACATAAACGGTGGAAACGAAAAAGACAAGAACATGAGTAACCTTGGTAAAGCAATAGTTAAAGGGAATGAGGTATTTATAGCACCCAATGCTACTGTAATTGGTGATGTAGAATTAGGTGACGAGTCAAGCGTATGGTTTGGGGCCGTACTAAGAGGAGATTCTGATCAAATTAGAATTGGAGATAGAACAAACATCCAAGACAATGCAACAGTTCATTGCGACCCTAGCGACCCTGCAATTATTGGAAATGATTGCATAGTTGGTCATAACGCCATAGTACATGGTGCAACGTTAAAAAATAATGTTCTAGTAGGGATGAATGCTACAATTTTAAATAAAGCAGTTGTAGGTGAATACTGCATAATTGGAGCAAATGCATTAATTACTGCGGGTACCATAATTCCTCCATGCTCCTTAGTGCTCGGATCTCCTGCCAAAGTTGTTAAAACACTTACAGAAAATCAGATTCAAGGAATTCGTGAAAATGCCAATGTATATGTTCAAAAGGCCAAAGAATACATCGCATACTATGAGCAAAAAAAAAGCTCATCATAAGATGAGCTAATAGCATTTATTTGAACTTATAATTTAATTTCCGAAATCTTTAGTTGTCATCTCACCTTTGTCATCCCACATCTTCCATACTCCTACTTTCTTCCCATTTGAGTAATACATTTCGAAACGTTTGTTTCCTGCATCATCCCAAACCATCCATTGCCCATCTTTCTTGTCGTCAACAAAAGTGGCAGTGCTGGTAATTGAACCTACGCTATTGTATTGTTTCCAATCACCCGTTTTCAATCCATTGTTATATTGACCTTGTTCTTTTAGGTTTCCATTTAAATGAAAATACAAGACACTTCCCGATAGTACTCCTTCTTCAATATTTAATTCAGATATCTTAATACCTTCAGCATACTCTGTATACGTGCCAGTAAATAAATTTCCATCTAAGTTGAAATACTTTCCATTCACAACTTCAACATCCACATTTTGAGCACTTAAGAGCCCAATTACACTCATCATTATTATCGTTAGTAAATTTCTCATAATATTAATTTAACAATTCCTTAACAAAGATATGTGTTTTTTTTTTAGACAATCAAATGCAATCAACAATACTTATACTGCTATTTTATTTAAGAATGCATTTTCAACTGTACAGTTTTATC
>JABDQY010000031.1 GCA_013042025.1 Bacteroidia bacterium | reverse complement strand
ATATAGAGGTAAGGTACACCCAAAAAAATTCAACTTATGGTTACTACTTATAAGCATATTGATGCTTTTCACAGGATTAACCAGTGCATACATAGTTCGCAAAGGAGACGGTAATTGGTTCAATTTTGAATTACCAAGTGTATTCCTTTATTCGACCTTAATAATCCTCTTAAGTTCTTTGACTATGATTTATGCTTTTCGTTCTGCTAAGAAAGATGAATTGAACGGAGTGAAAATAGGACTATTCTTAACCTTACTTTTAGGCATTGCATTTACTATTTCCCAGTATTATGGATGGCTTGCATTAAAAGGGGAAGGATTATACTTTGTAAATCCAAAATTTGGAGACAAAGTTTCAGCGTCATTTTTAATAGCAATTGCAGGTATTCACCTAGTTCATATTCTAGGAGGAATTATCTTTTTAATTGTTGTTTTTGCGAAATCACTTCGCTCTAAAATACATAAGAAAAACACACTAGCTATTGATATGTGCAATACTTATTGGCATTTCATTGGCCTCTTGTGGGTTTATTTATATTTGTTTTTATATTTTGCACCCGGATTTTAAAGAATGTCAACACAAACAATAACAAAATCAAAAATGTGGGGTGGTGGTAATTCACCCTTCAAGGTTAGCTATGGAAAACTGATGATGTGGATTTTTCTGCTATCAGATGCTTTCACATTTTCATCATTACTTGTAGGTTATGGAGCTATCCGATATAGTTTTCCTTCAACGCCTCAAGAACAAATAGAAGGCTTAGGTCTTAAATTTGGGGAAGATGTACAAGCGAAATTTGCCGATGGAGCAGCAGCTCACGGTGAACACGCAGAACATGCCGAACACTTCATACCTGCGTTAAGAGAAGCTGGTGTATTTACTGAATTACAGTGGCCTTCTCCCGATTTAGTCTTTAATCACTTTCCATTTGCTCATGGATTACACCTACCTTTAATATTTGTTAGTTTAATGACACTTATTCTTATTTTGAGTAGTGTTACAATGGTTCTTGGTGTTGAAGCTGGTCAGCGAATGGATCAAAAAGGAGTGGCTAAATGGTTATTCTGGACAATTGTTGGTGGTTTTGCCTTCTTAAGCTGTCAGGCTTGGGAATGGACCAACTTTATAACAGCCGGAGCGACACCATGGGCAAATCCATATGGTCCTCCAACATTTGCAGCTTTGTTTTTCTTAGTTACAGGATTCCACGGTTTCCACGTATTCTCTGGAGTAGTTTTAAATGTCATCACTTACCTTAATGTAAGAAAAGGAACTTATGAAGAAAGAGGTCATTATGAAATGGTTGAGAAAGTTGGTTTGTACTGGCACTTTGTAGATCTAGTATGGGTATTCGTTTTCACTTTCTTCTACTTAATCTAACAGTAATAAAATCTTAATAAAATGGCAAACGCTAATAAAAATATTGATATTCACGACGAGGAAAATTATGACCCAACTGTTTGGGTTCCTAAAGTTCACAGCCACGGTACATCTGATATCTGGAAGAGATTCTGGATTCTTTTAGGTCTTACCATTGTAGACGTTGCATTCTATTTTATGATGGCTCCTGGTATGCTAAGAAATTTTATTTTCATCGTTCTAGGAATCGTTAAAGCTTGGTTTATTGTTGGAACTTTCATGCACATGAAGCACGAAAAGAAGAGCCTTGCAATGATGATTATACTCCCAATGATTTTAATCATCTTCTTTATCTACTGGATGCTTTTTGAAGGAGCTTTCTGGGGTACATTTAAAATATAGTAATCTAAGAAATTATGAAAAGAACTACTGGCATAATAATACTAGTGGTTTTATTGGCAATTCCTGCTCTATGGGTCTTCCTTTGGAAACAAACTCAGTTTGGATATAAGGAACTTCCTGTATTTACCACAGATGAAATGGGGGTTAAAGAACCCTATCTAATTGATAGCTTTGAGTTAGTTGATCAAAATGGAAATACCTTTACGAGAGATAGCATTGGTGACCGGATATTCATTTCAAACTTTTTCTTTGCTACTTGTAAAGATGTTTGTCCCACAATAAATGGTCACTTAAAAATAGCAACAGAGAAATTAAAGAATAGTACAGATGTTTTATTTCTGTCGCATACAGTTGATCCTTATAACGATTCTGTTTCCGTTCTTAAGGATTATGCCGATAAATTTGAAGCAAATCCCAACCAGTGGCGATTCTTAACAGGAAAAAAGAGCACGATATACCATCTTGCTACAAACAGTTACAAAGCTGTCATTGAGGAAGTTCCAGATACAAACAACTTCATACATAGTGAAAAACTAATGCTAGTAGACAAAGATTTCCATGTAAGAGGAATTTATGATGGTTTAGATATAAAAAGTGTTCTAAACATGGTTGAAGATGCTCGTTTCTTACTTATGAACTACGCAAAAAAAGAAGATGAACAAACAGATAAGTGATAAACTCTTTTTTCGATTTGCATTGGCAATATCAATTGTTGTGTTCGTTCTCGTGATAGTACTTAATAAAAGGGTATTAAATCCACCGACACATTTTCCAGCTTTTATTTATAAACTTCCAATGCTTCATGCTTTCATTAATGGAACATGTGCTATTATACTAATCTTCTCATTAAGAGCCATTAAGCAAGGAAAAGTGGCTTTGCATAAACGACTAAATCTAACTGCATTTGGGCTTTCTGCATTGTTCTTAATCAGTTATGTAACATACCATTTCTTTGTTCCTGAAACTACATTTGGTGGAACAGGTGCAATTCGATCGATATACTATTTTATTTTAATTACACATATTATTCTAGCAGCTATTGTTCTTCCCTTGATTCTTATATCGTTCTGGTATGGCTTAAATCAAAATATTGCAAAACATAAAAGGATTGTTCGATTTAGTTATCCAATTTGGCTGTATGTCGCTATAACAGGTGTACTTGTTTATTTACTCATCTCACCCTATTATAGTTTCTAATTTGAAAGCATTACTACAGCGAATCTTACAATATATTCTGGGCTACGATAGGTATTTATGGATTTTTACGTTGTACAAACTAAAAACATTGAAATACGATGAGCACGAAAATGACTTCTTTCATTTTGTTTCACTTCTTCCTAAAGAAGCTATCGTGCTTGACATTGGTGCCAATTTGGGTTTAATGTCTTACTACTTATCCAAAAGCTCTAAAAAGGTATATGCCTTTGAACCAATGCCAAATAATTATGAGGTAATTGAGAAATTGAAGACGAGATATAAGTTAGATAACTTACAAATTCTAAAAAATGCACTTGGAAACAAAAACCAAAAAATTCAATTGGTTCTTCCTGTAGTTGATGGTGTAAAAAAACAGGGTCTAAGTCATGTTGTAGATGAAAAAATGACTGAATTCAATGATGGTAAACTATTTGAGACTGATTGCTATAAACTGGATGACGTACCTCAACTAAAAGACGAAACAATTTCAGCTATAAAAATCGACGTTGAAAATTTTGAATATGAGGTTTTTCAAGGTGCAGAAGAATTAATCAAAAAGAACAAGCCAATTATTTACTGTGAACTTTGGAATAACCAAAACCGTTTAGATTGCTTTGAATTCTTCTCCAAATTGAATTATGATAGGTTTGTTTACGTAGATAAAAAGCTTAAAGCCATAAATGGTAACCCAAGTGACATTCAAAATTTCTTCTTTATTCCAAAACAACACTAAATTTGTAAAATCAATGAAAAAGCTAATCATCATTTTATCATTCCTTACCATCTCAAGTGTTACCGCATTAGCCCAATGTCCCATGTGCAAAACCGCTGTTGAAAGTGGTATGAAAGATGGTCATACAAAAGGAAAGGGATTGAACGA
>JABDQY010000028.1 GCA_013042025.1 Bacteroidia bacterium | reverse complement strand
GTGTAAAGAAAGTAATTAGCAAAAAGGCAGAAAATAGTATGAACCACCAACTTCGATAATAGGGAGGTTTAATAACGAAAGTAAATTCATCCCAATCACTAGAATAACCCATAGGGTTAATGATTTGAGCCTTGAAAATATATTTCCCCGCAGACAGACTTTTATATTCAATATCACCTTTGTCTGACTTAATTATAGCTGGTGAAGGATCAAATCCAACAAGTTGGTAATGAATTTTATTCAATCCATGGTGCTTGAAATCTCTATTTCTTACTTTGAAAGTCAAATGATTTTCATCGGATTTAAAAATACCTTCATTAACTATTGAATTAAGTCTATTATTTACTACTTCAAGAAAAAGAGATGGAGTCTTTTTGTCAGTACTAGAGCTGTTAAGTGCATAAGAAATGAATCCTTTGTTTGATCCTAACCAAAGCACATTGTTGTCTATTATACCTCCACTTAATTGCATATTAGGAGATAGTTGTAAAGGCAGTTCGCTTAATCTATTGTTAGTGCAACTAAATACAACCAATTTTTGTTTATCGATTAGATATATCTTGGCGTCTTTTTGTACCCCGCCAACTAGAAAATTCTTATCTATCCTAGTTATATACTCAGTTTCATACGTGTCTGCATTAATCTTATATATTTTCCCAGACGTACTTATTGCATACACATAGCTTTCATAATAGAATAGGAGTTGAATATCAAGAGGAGTGTTGTTAAAAGAAATGTATCTATCCAAAGAACCATTTTTAGAACAGGATGCAAGTCCTTTAGAACTGCCTATGAAATACTTCTGGAATTCTTCTATCCAAATAGCATCAATACATCTGCCAAATAATTCACCAATTCGTTTGTGCTCAAATGAATTGTTTGGTTTTAGTTGATGTGCTCCATTTATGCTGGATAAGATTAAAAAAGAATCCTTATACCAATGGTGTCTTTTAATTAATGAGGTTGCTGTTTTAAAGCTTTTTTGCAGTGTAAAATCTTTATAATGTTGCAGGCCTCCTGAATTCTGAATGTAATATGAATTTTTATTCTTTCTATCTGCTATCAGATGAACATTTGAAGATGCATTGCTATTAGGGATAACTTTTATAGAATTAAACTTAGGGTCTAGAATGTATGTTTTATTTGATGAAAATGAAATAATTGACTCGAAGGCAACCTCAAGACCTTTGACAGGTTCGTCCGTTTTTAGAAGATAATTATTAACACTACTTATAAGTATTAAGCCGTTGTTCTTTGTCCCTATCCAGATATCTCCCTCCTTATCTTCAAAAAGGAAATTAATTGTAAATTCTTTAAATATTTCTTTAGATGTTTGAGCTCCGTTGCGGGTAAAATCTAAGCCTTGTTGAAAACCTTTGATAATCCATTTTTCACCTTTACTACTGGTATACCAAATGGCAATATTGTCGTTATTAACATTTAAAGAGGGGATTCCTTTTTCATCAATTGAGTAATGAGATACCTTCTTATTTATTTTTCGGGTATAATGTCTGATTTTCCCATCAATTAAAACATAGCTTTCGGAATGTGTTGTGTTGTTTTCAAAAGTTGTTCCATTGTTTTTTTGGACTGTTACAAAATTTCCACTTATGCGAATTTTTTCTTGTAAACCGTTCGTATAGATAGAAATGTTCTCAGAGCTTTTGTAATTAGTAAACTGAAGTCGAATAAATGCATTGGGATAACCATAAACGCAAAGTCTCTTTCCTAAAGAGTCTATTTGATATAAACTGTCATTGGAAATGAGATAAAGATGATTGTGAGAAGAGATTAATGAAATAAACTCTTTTGGATTAGGTACATCATTCTCTTTAAAAAGAACAATTTCTTCATTTATTAGGGTATAAATATTGCCTGCTATTGTAGCGAAATAGAGTCTCCCATTTTTTGTAATAGTAGGTTGAAAGAAATCATTACCTCCTAGGTTTTCATTTTTGTAATTTGTAAAACTTAATCCATCATACTTATAGATTCCATTACTCGTTGTAAGCCAAATATTAGATGATAGATCTTGCGTAATACCATAAATCTCGATCCCACGCAGCACATCATTGTGGCCAATTAGCTTATAAAGCGGTTCTTGAGCGGAACACGTAAATGTTAGAACTATGATTGCCCAAAGGGAGAATACTAGCCTGTATATCAATGATTTTGTAATACAGCTAAGGTAACAAATTATGTGTTGATTGAAAACGGAATTTTATTATCGTAGCAAACAATACGCCTGCTTAAACCTTCTATATATTTAGTTTTCTATTTCACTAATAATCTAAATGTTAAATTCGCATCATTGGGACATACACAAACATCCGAACGTAAAAAAGATCATATCGACTTAGCATTTAAGTCGGTTGTAAATCAACAAGATTCTCGTTTTTTCTATGAACCCCTTTTTAGCGGTCATCCAAAGCACAAACTTGAGCCTATTAAATTTGCAGGTAAAGAAATGCTCGTTCCTATTTGGGTGAGCAGTATGACTGGTGGCACCAAAGAAGCAGGTACAATCAACCGAAATTTGGCCAAAGCTTGTGGTGAATTTGGAATGGGAATGGGACTTGGAAGTTGCAGAATCATTCTAGAAGATGACACGTATTTGAAAGATTTCCAACTGAGAAAACTAATTGGTGATTATCCGCTGTTTGCTAATCTGGGAGTTGCTCAATTAGAAGAGCTATTCAAAAACAATAGAAAACACCTGGTTTCAGAATTGGTTAAAAAAACAGAGACTGATGGACTCATAATCCATATAAACCCTTTGCAAGAATGGTTACAGCCTGAAGGAGATGTTTTTCATGCTCCGCCGCTTGAAACAATTCAAAGAAGTCTAGAATTGGACATACCTATAATTGTAAAAGAAGTCGGACAAGGGTTTGGTCCTGAGAGTTTGAAACAACTGATGATGCTTCATCTAGCCGCAATTGATTTTGGAGCTCATGGAGGTACCAATTTCAGTAAATTAGAGATGCATAGAAGTAGTGAAATGCGACATGAAGCGTATGATAAAGTAGCAGCTTGGGGACATAGTGCAGAAGAAATGGTTGGTTTTTATAATCAATTGGAAGATGAATTGTCTGGATTAAATAGAAAGACTGATATTATTATAAGTGGAGGAGTAAAAGATTTCATGGATGGATATTATCATACAGAGCGTATTAATGCAAATGCTATTTATGGTCAAGCGTCAGCATTTTTAAAACACGCACGAGGAAGCTATGAAGAACTTGCAGAATATGTTAGTTTACAGATTGAAGGGTTGAAGTTGGCTAAAACGTATTTGAGGTTGAGGTGATTAAATATGAGATTATGAGACATTAGATTTGAGATTTGTTACGTGAAATGAAATATGCATGATTTTAAGAAGTTTAAAGTTTGGCAACGAACAAGAATATTCACCAAAGAGATTTACTTGTTAACCAATTCATTTCCGCAAGAAGAGCGTTTTGGGATAACAGGTCAAATTAGAAGAGCTACAGTGTCAATATCTAACAATTTTGCAGAAGGATGTGGTAGGAATTCAGATAAAGAGTTCAAGCAATTTTTACATTATTCTTATGGATCTTCAGTGGAGGTTGAAAACTTAATGATTTTAATTTCTGATTTAGACTTTGCTCCTGAAGATAAAATGAGAATATTGTATGAGGAATTAATCGAGATACAAAAAATGTTGTTTACCCTAATAAAGAAATACGAGTGAATTGTCTAGTATCTCATAATCTTATATCTCATATCTACAAATGATTAAAGGATTCAGCAAACTAACGAAAGAAGCCAAAATTGAGTGGCTGGTTCAAAACCATTTCAATAATTCAGAAGAAGCTCTTAAAACAATAAAAACGTATTGGCATAGCGATCAGAAGTTACAAAAATTGCATGATGAGTTTATCGAAAACACCATCACCAATTTTTATATGCCATTTGGTATTGCACCCAATTTCTTAATCAATGGAAAGGA
>JABDQY010000025.1 GCA_013042025.1 Bacteroidia bacterium | reverse complement strand
ATATGCACGTACACAGTTAAATCATCTGCTAAGTCATAATCCTTAAATAAGGTGTTAAACTCCTCTTCGTAATTTGCCGAAAAGAATATATTGTGAACGTCTAATTCAGGAAACTTCTTTTTGATACCCCAATAAAATATAACTGCAGAGCTTGAAGGTTCATAGGATTTTCGTTTTGTTGAAATCAATTCGCTAAACGGACCTTTTGAAGCAGCAGCCACATCCATATTGCAAACTACTACATCTGCACTATGCTCATTATTGATTTGAAATCCCGAAGGTTTCCTTTTCACTGCAGTTACAGGAACATTAAAGTGAAATTGTACTCCTAAGTTTTGAGCTTTTTCAAAAAGACTATCTGCAATAGAACGAATTCCTTTCTTCGGGAAAAACGCACCAAAACCAAATTCGTAATGTGGAATTACATTTAAAGTTGCTGGGGCTTGATAAGGATTAGAACCATTATAAGTGGCATATCTGTTAAAAAATTGGATAGTCTTGTTCTTCACGAAAACCTTACGATTCTCAGTATTCATCTTCTTAAATATTTGAACTTTGTGCAATTGCAAAATGCTCTTGAGTGTTCTAAGATTTAGATAAGTACTAACGCGATGTAAGGATTTCTCCAAAAAAACATGATTTGTTATTTCATATTTTTCTTTACTCTTTCGAAGAAATTTTCGAATATTTTCTTTTGGTTCTCCTAATACTGTTTCAAATTCATCTTCCAGCTTATCTTGATCTGCATAGGCAGTTAGTTCTGTGCCATCATTCCAGAAATAGTTGCATAAGACATTTAATTTTTCATACTTGAAATTGATATCATGTTTAGCATCTAATAGCAAAAGCTCTTCTACAAAATGAGGCATCGTAAATAAAGATGGCCCAGTGTCAAAACGATATCCATTTTTTGACCATACTCCTATCTTCCCACCATACGTTGAATTTTGTTCAAATACGTCCACCTCAAACCCTAAAAATTGTAGACGAATAGCACTAGCAAGTCCAGCTATTCCAGAACCCACAACGATTGCTCTTTTCTTCTTAGGCGTATCTTTCAAAATGTTAGCAAGTATATTATTTCTTCGTCTAAATCTGAACACATAAACTTGATATATGTTTACTTTTGCTTTATGATACAACGACCTCAAACATTGTTTTATCTTGCAATGCTCGCAATTAGTGTGATGTTAATTTTTTCAGACACTGTGTTTTATACTGCATCTGATGGAAATACTTCATCCGTTTCAGTAGAATATGATGAAACAGAATTAATTGCTTCAGACGGATCTTCAAAAGAGCAGAATACTCTTCTAGTTGGATTCTTAGGTGCAATTGGAATTCTCGCTCTAATTGCAATGGTGATGTTTAAAAACAGAAAGCTTCAAACGCTACTGTCTGGTTTTAATTATCTATTCATTCTAGGAATGATTGTAGTGATGTATTTGAATAGTTTAAATATCAAGTTTTTTGAGAATGGAGAAAGTAGTTTTACTTTTTATGCCCTATTGCCTCTATCCTATATCTTCTTTAACTTCTTAGCAATGAAAGGAGTGCGTAAGGATGAAAAACTGATTCGCTCCATGGACAGACTGAGGTAATTTGGATATACTCAACGTACATAATTTTTCGGTTTCATTTAAAATTGATAAATACACCACATTTCAAGCTGTAAAAAAAATTAGTTTTTCGATTCAGGCTGGAGAAGTTCTTGGTTTAATTGGTGAAAGTGGCAGCGGAAAATCTGTTGCAAGTCAAAGTGTAACTCGATTATTAAATGATGCTTTAGTTGAAGGGAATGTTTTCTTTAGTCATAAAGAAACTCAAATAAATCTGACAGATTGTAGTAGGGAATTGCTACAAGAAATTCGTCAACGTGAAATAGCATACATTTTTCAGGAACCAATGACGGCATTAAACCCATTGATACAATGTGGTAAACAAATATTAGAATGTGCGGAGGACCCATCATCAGAGTTTTTAGCTGAATTGCTTGAAAAAGTAGAATTATTTGACATTGCAAGAATTAATAAAAGCTATCCCCATGAATTGAGCGGTGGACAAAGGCAAAGAGTAATGATTGCAATGGCTCTAGCTAAAAAACCCAAGCTTCTAATTGCAGATGAACCGACAACTGCATTGGATGTAGCCGTTCAAACCGAAATCTTACAGCTTCTGAGAAAACTATGCAAGGAAACATCGCTTTCTATATTGTTCATTACCCATGATTTAATCTCACTTAAAGGATTCGCTGATAGAATTGCTGTGATGTATAATGGAGAACTTGTAGAAGTTGGTGAGTCTAACCAGATACTTAATCAACCTTTGCATCCATATACGAAAGCTTTGATTCAGAGTAGGGCAACTTATGATAAGAAAGGTACTCGTTTAGCTGAGATTGATAACTTACTTGAAAAAGTAGATGGTGAATTACATTTTAAAGAACCGGTAATAGAAAATGTTGTTGATTTGTCTCCCGAAGACAATACAATACTTGAGGCTAAGGACGTATACAAATCACATTTCAAATCAAGTTTGTTTAAAAAACATGAAACCAAGGTATTACATGCTATCAATTTTGAATTAAAAGAAGGTGATTCCTTAGGTCTTATAGGAGAAAGTGGTAGTGGAAAAAGTACAATCGCTAAAATTGTTCTGAAAATTTGGGATCAAACAAATGGAGATATCTTATTAAACAACAACTCTCTGAATTCAGTCAAAGATTTATCAAAACAAATACAATTGGTTTTCCAAGATCCATTTTCAAGTTTAAACCCTAAACACAAAATAGGACATGCAATTGTGGAGGTCTTGCGTTCAGTTAATACCACTAAACCCAAAGAAAGAGCTATCTCTTTACTTGAAGAAGTTGGCTTACTAGCAGCAGATTATGAAAAATATCCGCACGAATTTTCTGGAGGGCAACGTCAACGAATTTGTATCGCTAAAGCTTTAGCAAAAAAACCAAAAATTATAGTCTTAGACGAAGCAGTTTCCGCTCTTGACGTTAGTGTACAAGCTAAAATTTTAAATTTATTAAACGACCTTAAAAAACAAAACGGACTGACATATTTACTCATTTCTCATGATATGAACGTAGTAAGTTATTTCTGTAATAAAGCCATTGTTCTAAAAGACGGAAAAATTGTAGAATTTGGCGAAACAAAACAATTAATAACTAAACCTAGTTCTAACTATACTAGAAGTTTGTTAGAACACAGCATTAACTAGACTACATTGAAGAAAAAAAATAAAAGATTTCGCAATTCAGAAGAGTATCAACAGGTACTTAATGTCCTAATTCAAAAAGCAAATACACTTCTTAATTACAAGCAAATCGCAGCACAAGTTGATAGTATTTCAAAGAAAGATGTTTCTCTCATTCTTGAGTTGCTAGAACGTGACCGAAAAATTGAGCAACGCCAAAGAGGTAAATACATATTTGTTAAGACAAGAGATGAAATTACTGGGGTATTGGACTTCAGCCAACGTGGTGATGCATATTTAGTATCAGAAAATTTAGATAAGGATATAAAACTCAAAGCTGGTTCAACATTAGATGCATTTAACGGAGATGAAGTGAGCGTGAGATTGGTATACAGTAAAAGCTCTGATAGACCAAAAGCATTTGTAACCAAAGTATTAAAGAGAGCCAGAACAACCTATGTTGGTACTATCTCTCAAGGTGGAAAAGCATCATTTATAATTCCAGATAGTTCTAAAATCCATACCGATTTTTATGTTCCTAAAGAAAGACTAAAAGGTGCTGTAGATGGAGACAAGGTATTATTTAAATATAGAGACTGGCCAAGTAATGCAAAAAATCCATATGCAAGTGTGGTTGAGGTATTTGGTCAATCGGGGGATAATACTGCTGAAATGCACGCGATTGTTGCAGAGTACGGATTCGCAACAAAGTTTGAAGATCGTGTTGAAGATGCAGCAGCAAAGCTGCCTAAAAAAATAACAAATGAAGAAATAGCAAAGCGGATGGATTTTCGGAAGGTTACTACCTTTACAATTGACCCTGAAGATGCAAAAGACTTTGATGATGCTTTGAGCTTTAAGAAGCTTGATAATGGAAATTTTGAAATTGGAATACACATCGCTGATGTTTCGCATTATGTTCAACCCGGAGACATCATAGACGTTGAGGCTTACAATAGGGCTACTTCTGTGTACCTCGTTGATAGAACAATACCAATGTTGCCAGAGCGATTATCAAATGAGCTCTGTTCGCTGAGACCTCATGAGGAATCATTATGCTTTGCGGTAATATTTGAACTTGACATTCATGGAAATGTTAAAGATTACAAATTTTCAAAAACTGTAATTTATTCAGATCGAAGATTTGCCTATGAAGAAGCTCAAGAGGTTATTGAAACAAAAAAAGGGGATTTTGCATATGAAATTGAAGTTATGAATTCAATAGCTGGTAAGCTTCGTGAAGCAAAATTTGCGAACGGTGCCATCAACTTTGAGACTACAGAATTTCGATTTGAATTAGATTCAAACGGAAAACCAATATCTGTGACACCAAAGGAAAGAAAAGATGCTCACAAAATGATTGAAGAATATATGCTGTTGGCTAACAAATATGTTGCAATGCATCTTTATACAAAAAATAAGAAAACACCTCTTCCTTACAGGGTGCATGAAGAGCCTTCAGCAGAAAAGCTTGCTGAATTTGCAGAAACTGCTGCCAATTTTGGTTTTAAGATTGAAACAGGAGACTACAAGAGCTACGCAAAATCTATAAATGAAATGGTTACCAAGGTACAAGGCACAGTTAAAGGTGATATACTTCAACCTCTTGCCATTCGTTCAATGGAAAAAGCATACTACACCAGTAAAAAAATTGGTCATTTCGGATTAGCTTTTGATTACTACGCACATTTCACCTCTCCGATTCGAAGGTATCCTGACTTAATTACACATCGAATGCTATTTGACTATCTTACTAAGAAGAAATCATTTGATTACAACGAAGTTGAAAAAATGGCCAATCATTGTAGCGGTCAAGAACAGAAAGCTGTAAGTGCAGAACGAGCAAGTATTAAGTACAAACAAGTTGAATTTTTAAGCAGTTATAAAGGAGAAGAATTTGAAGGAATAATCAGTGGAATTACTGAATGGGGTATTTACGTGGAGATAATGGAGAACAAATGTGAAGGAATGGTGCGACTTCGTGATATGCGAGATGATAATTACAATTTCTATCCAGAGAAAAAAATTGTGGTGGGGCAACGAAAAAAGAAAACATATTCCATGGGAGAACGTGTCTTTATTCGTGTAAAGAACACAGATTTAGCTAAAAGAAATATTGATTTTGAATTTGTAAGAGAATGAAAAAATTAGAAGAATTACTTGAAACATTAAAACCAAGCATTCAAAAATTTACTACTATCAGCGGTACACCTACTGCTCTGTATGAACCGATTTCCTATATACTAGGATTGGGTGGTAAGAGAATTCGTCCAGCTATGGTTCTTGCATCATACAAGCTATACAAAGATCAAATATCTGAGGAGGCAATAGAACTTGCTGAAGTAGTAGAAATGTTTCATAATTTCACATTAATGCATGATGACATTTTAGATGGTGCTGATTTGCGAAGAGGACAGCAAACCGTGCATAAAAAATGGGATGAACCTACTGCTATTTTATCTGGGGATTTATTGCAGATACTAGTTTATCAAAAACTTTCAAAAATTGGAAACATAGCAATTTTAGATCTCTTTAGTTCAATGGCTGTTGAATTATGTGAAGGTCAAATGGATGATATGCAATTTGAAACCATGGATAACGTGAAGAACGAGGCATACATAGAAATGATTCGTCAAAAAACTGCGGTGCTCCTAGGATTCAGTCTAAAGGCAGGTGCAATGTTAGCTGGAGCTTCGACAAATGAATCAGATGACTTATATGATCTGGGAATAGCAATTGGACTCTCTTTTCAGCTTATGGATGACTACTTAGATAGTTTTGGAGAAAAAGCAAAAGTTGGAAAAAGAATTGGAGGTGACATTTTAGAGAAAAAGAAAACGTATTTATGGAATGAAATGTGGAGTTCGCTCAATCCTACAGAGCAACAACAAATCAATGAGGCATATAAACTTAGCGAAGAAGAAACGATTCAATTTGTTAAGTCAAAGATGAAAGAGACAAAGGCTTCAAATGCAACACTGGAATTAGCTCAATATTATACAAATACGAGCTTGAATTTATTGGCAGATTTGGAATTCCCTAATGATAAATCATACCTCGAAGAGATTGTTCAAATATTATCTGGACGAGAAAGCTAGTTATTCTATTCGCATAGCAACTTGATAAAAGTTATTTACCTCACCTAGTACAGTGCATTTTACATAGAATGATTCAGACCACTCTGTAAAAGCTTTAAACTCATGCATTGGAACGTTAAATTCATCAAATAATAAGATATCCCCTTTATTCAAATGCGGGGATAACGTGGTTAAAACAAATAAAGTAGCAGAGTATAAGTCTGCATCTAGATGTATGACCTTCTTACGTGATGATTTATAGTCTTTTAAAAAATCAAACAGGGTGGTTTGAAATACTCCTTGATAGAACGAATGCCGACTATCATCTATTTCTGGAGGTTTATTCCCATTGGACATATCTCCAGCTTTAAAAGGCCCCCAATCTTCAGGAAGACCAGTGAACGTATCGAAGCCATAGAATCTGGATTCTTTATCTTTAATTGCATTTACCCACCAACGAAATGAATGTCCTTTTGAAACACCAAATTCAAGGTAATCTATTGGCTCTCCTTTTAACTCTGTTGAAATAATAAAGTCATGTAACTCAGTTCTGCGTCCATAATCTATTTTTTTAGCAGGGAAGTCTGTAAACTTTAGATTTGATTGGGCATTTATCCAACTGGATACTTTTCCTAAATTACCTAAGAATACCATTTTATTCCAGGGGTACAATCTATGAAGCTTGAACCCAAAAAAGTATCGCTTTATCTTACGTATTCGTTTTATCTTATTTCTCATTTAAAAGAATTCGAAATTCAAATGTAAAATATTATTGATGGAAATTGGAAATACCTTTTCACAACTGATGAAACATCTGAATGACGCATAAAAAAAAGCCAAGCTCCCCAGCTTGGCTTAATATGAAACTAATATACTCTTATCGAGTAATTCCGGGTTCCTTTCGAGAGGAACCCGGCGATTCTGTCGTGATGACTGAATCCTTTAACCCCCATCTATAAGACGCAGGTAACTTAAATGGTCACAAAAAATATTTAAAATTATTTAATTCAATACCTAAGTATTTGATTTTCTTTGCATTAAGTTTTGAAAAAAATTCAAATAAAAATTTCAAATTCAAATTCGGTAGCATTAAATCTAGCATTGGAAGAGTATTTAGTGACTTCTCTAAAAGAGGACATCTTACTTTTTTACATCAATACAAATGCAGTGGTGATTGGGAAACATCAAAACCCTTGGAAAGAAGTTAACCTCACTTCCGCTAAAACGAACAACATTGAGGTCGCAAGAAGACTAAGTGGTGGAGGAACAGTTTATCACGATTTAGGAAATATCAATTTCTCTTTTATTCGAAATAAAGAAGAAGATTTTGTGAATTTTAGAGAGCATATTGAACCAATTAGTCAAGCTCTTAGAAACTTGAATGTTGAAAATCATATCTCACCAAGAAATGATATTTTTATAGGTGAATATAAAATTTCAGGAAACGCAGAGCATGTCAACAATTCAAAGAAACGAATTATTCATCATGGCACTCTACTCTACGATTCGAATATTGAACAACTGAGTAAAAACATTAAACCCGAACCGATTCAGATAAAAACGCATGCGGTTAACTCCGTTAGAAGTCCTGTTAAGAATATACGATCAGAAGGTGATTTAGGAGATACCGAAGCGTTCTTAACTCAATTAATATCACAAATTACCAATGTAATAGAGGTGGAAAGCAAATCGATAATTGATCCTAAGCTAATAAGTGAGGTGAGTACTTTAGCACTAGAAAAGTATTCTCAATGGGATTGGACTTTTGGACATACTCCACAATTTGTATTTACGAATGAAAATGGAGTTAATTTTAAAATAAGAAAGGGAAAGGTTATTGAATGTGAGAATGCTGCAATGATTGGATTACGAAGTGATGAGGTAATAAAATGACAAAAAAAGAAAGAGCTGAAAAGATTGTAAATATTTTGGACCGTGAGTTTCCAACCGTACCAATACCTTTAGAGCATAAAGACCCGTATACGCTTCTTGTAGCTGTTTTATTATCGGCACAATGCACAGATGAACGGGTAAATAAAATAACTCCAATCCTATTTGCAAAAGCTGACAATCCTTATGATATGATCAAAATGTCGGTAGAAGAAATTAAAGAAATCATACGTCCATGTGGACTTTCTCCTATGAAAAGCAAAGGTATTTACGGATTAAGTCACATTTTAATAGATAAACACAACGGCAAAGTTCCGCAGAATTTCAAAGATCTAGAAGAACTCCCTGCTGTTGGACATAAAACAGCAAGTGTGGTTATGAGCCAAGCATTTGGAGTCCCTGCTTTTCCTGTTGATACTCATATTCATAGATTGGCATATCGATGGAAATTAAGTACTGGCAAGAATGTTGACAAGACAGAAAAAGATTTAAAAGCATGTATTCCCAAAAGCAAATGGAATAAGGTGCACTTGCAGATTATATATTTTGGTAGGAAATATTGTCCGGCTAGAGGACATGATCCTAATAAATGTCCGATTTGCAAAGATTTTGGAAGAGCCAGTCTATTTTAGTATGAAAGTTTATATTTCCCCGATTTAAAACCCTCAAAAAAACAATATGAAAAAAATTAAACGGTCAAAAGCAACTAGTGCTTTTTTTCTAATTCTTGCTACCTTATCACTTTTAATTGGATCTGGATGTGCTGATTCAGTAACTTCCCCAGAACAGAATGAAGACGGTAGTTTCAAGGAGTTTGTAATTAATGTTACAATGAGTAAAAGAGACAGTGCAAATAATTTGACATATGAAGAAAAATACACAGCAGATACCTTCACTTACTTTGTGGGTGGTTTTGATGAACCAGGTCGAACATATTCTTTAAATTTAAATGACACTTCTGAGTTAATAGTAAGACTTGTAGGAGACTATGACAGAACTCAAGGCGGATTCACTTACCAAGCAGGATACGATGAAATAAGATCAGAATTGACTTTCTTCCCAAATAAAAGTGGCATTGGTTCTTATCGACATATTGACAATGGATCTATTCTTGAAAGAAATTTTTCTGGAGGACTTGATCCAGGTGACGAATATTTATATCGTGTAGAACTTGATGGTTTTGTTAAAATTACGAACGGAAAAGATACCCTCGACTGTTCGTTGAACATTGGCAAATACGACATGTAATTCTATGGTTTAAAGGCATCTAATTTCTTTCGAGTTTGTAAGGTTTTACTGTAAACTAAAAACTACCTTTGCACTCGCAAATGTCTATAGAAGTATTATACGAAGACAACCACCTTATTGCCGTTAATAAACCAGCAGGCTTAGTAGTTCAAGAAAATGAACATGGTCTGCCTTCATTGGAGGAAAAGGTTAAGGAATATATAAAAGTAAAGTACCACAAACCAGGTGCAGTATTTTTAGGATGTATTCATCGATTAGATACCGCTGTTACAGGCATTGTACTTTTTGCTAGAACCAGTAAAGCTTTAGTTCGAATGAATGCTCAATTCAAAGAACGAAAAATTGAAAAGACGTATGCGGCTTTAATACGAAAAAAGCCACAACCAATGGCAGGGACATTGATTCATTGGTTAAAAAAAGATACCAAACAGAACAAAACAAAACTTTACCACGAAGAAGTGAAAGACAGTAAACGTGCTGAGTTAAGTTATGAATTCATCAATACTGCGAATCACTGTTTTCTTCTAAAAGTAAAACCGGTTACTGGAAGACCTCACCAGATTAGAGTGCAACTGGCTAGGACCTTCACGGGTATTGTAGGAGATGTAAAATACGGACAAACCAAACCCACAAAAGATATGAGTATATATCTTCATGCATTAGGATTGTCATTTTACCACCCTGTTACCAAAGAAAAATTAAATTTGCACGCACCAATGCCGAACTTCGGAAATTGGAAATTTTTTAAAGACATAGAACAAAATTTATTGAAAAAATGAACGGAATAGTTACCATCCCAAAACCTACAAACGAAGCAGTTAGGGCTTACGCTCCTAACACGGTAGAGACTCAAAATCTAAAAAATAAATTACAGGAACTTAGAAGTGAAACTGTTGACATTCCAATGTACATTGGAGGTAAAGAAGTTTATACTGATGTTAAAATAACAATGCACCCTCCGCATGATATCAAACACAATTTAGGTACCTATAACAAGGGTGGATCAGAGCACGTTGAACAAGCCATAGAAGCAGCTCTTGCTGCAAAAGAAAGTTGGGCGAACATGCCATGGGAAAGTAGGGCTGCAATATTCTTAAAAGCAGCAGACTTACTTGCTGGACCATACAGAGATAGGATGAATGCTGCAACGATGTTAGCTCAATCAAAAAATGCGATGCAAGCCGAAATAGATGCGGCGTGCGAAATGATAGATTTTTTCAAATTCAATATTCAATACATCAGTCAAATATATGCAGAGCAACCGCCTGAAAATTCGCCAGGTGTATGGAACCAATTGGAATACAGACCGCTAGAAGGATTTGTTTTTGCATTATCACCATTCAACTTTACCAGTATTGCGGCCAATTTATGTGCCAGTCCTGCAATGATGGGAAACACGGTTGTTTGGAAACCAGCTGAAACTCAAATCTATAGTGCTCAAGTAATCATGGAATTGTACAAGGAAGCTGGATTGCCGGATGGTGTTATCAATATTGTTTACGTTGATGGACCTACTACAGGTGATGTCATCTTCAATCATCGCGATTTTGCTGGAATTCATTTTACAGGAAGTACTGGGGTTTTTAGACATATTTGGAAAACCATTGGTAACAATATTGATAAATATAGAAGCTACCCAAGAATTGTTGGGGAAACAGGTGGTAAGGACTTTGTAATGGTTCATAAAAGTGCAGATGTAGATGTAATCAACACTGCTTTAGTGCGTGGGTCATTTGAATTTCAAGGACAAAAGTGTTCTGCTGCTTCACGAGCTTACATTCCGAAAAGTATGTGGACAGAGTTAAAACCAAAATTAGTGGAGACTGTAAATTCATTGAAAATGGGACCTACGGAAGATTTCTCAAACTTCATAAATGCAGTAATTGATAAAAGAGCTTACGACAAAATTTCTAATTACATTGAAACTGCAAAAACGGATTCCGATGCAGAAGTAATTGCAGGAGGAGAGCACAGCGACGAATCTGGTTATTTCATTCGCCCTACAGTAATTGAGACTAGCGATGCAAAATATACCACTATGTGTGAGGAAATATTTGGTCCTGTTCTAACCATTTTTGTATATGATGATGACAAGTATGAAGAGACGCTCCATATTCTTGATCAAACTTCAGAATATGCACTTACAGGTGCGATTTTCGCTCAAGACAGAAATGACATCAATACTGCACTGAACATACTTCGAAACGCTGCAGGTAACTTCTATGTAAACGACAAACCAACAGGAGCTGTTGTAGGACAACAACCATTTGGAGGAGCGAGAGGAAGTGGGACAAATGACAAAGCAGGAGCAAAAGCAAACCTAATGCGTTGGACTTCAATGCGTACCATTAAGGAGAACTTTGTTCCTCCAAGCTCGTACGAATACCCATTCCATAGTTAATCCATTTTTGGGACACTAGTTCCATTTTGGGAATTTCTTGGAGTTCTTCTTGCCGCACTAGAGAAAACATCATCTTGTATAGAATTGATTGTAACTGTCTGATATATTGGTTGTTAAATTGCATTTAACAACCAATATTCATTAATCAACAAGTTATAAAGGAGGTGGCACATCATTTGTTCAATTACAATGAATTTAAACGTATGGCTAAAGATAAACAATTTAACTATCTCAATTTCTTCTACGGATTGGGTGCAACAATAATTTTAGTTGCAGCCATGTTTAAGTTTTTGGGATGGAGACATGCAGACAAAATTTTTGTTATAGGTATCCTTGTTGAAGCTGTAGTTTTTTTAATCTCAGCTTTTGATTGGGGAAGCGGTAGTAAAAATTATGATTGGGAAAAAGTATTTCCTCAATTGGATACTGATGAAGAGAATGAATTATTAATGTCTCAAGGTATTGCTGAAGGCACCCAACAACAGCAAGTTTTGAAAATAATGGAAACTATATCAACTCTTAACAACTCCGTTACCGAGCTGAATAATGCAACCAAAAAACTTACCAACTCTGTTGAAATGATGGAAAAGAATTATGAGTCTGTTACCGAAAGTACCCAAAAATATCAAACAGAAATAGACAATTTAAGAGATAAAATCTCTCACGCAAACAACAGACTTAAAGAATTCGATAATTTCAACTATCAAAAAAACAAGTAAAACCCTTAGAGCATTTGAGTAATAACAAAACATATTTTGAATCAAATGGAAGCCTTAGACAAAAGGCTATCAACCTTTTCTATCTTATTTTTTTAATACTCATTTTTTCGTTTATACCATCTGATTTTGTTGACTCTGCACATCATACCAACAAATCACTTGATCTTATTTCTAACGAAATAAATCAACTAAACGTTAATAGCGTTAACTATTATCTGCACTTACTAAGGAATGACCCTGACCTGTTGAATTCAACCAGACAACAATTGCAGGAGATTGAATATATTACAAAGAATACGACGGAATACATAGATAGTCTAAAACTTGATTTAATCAACATTGATAAAATGAATCCTTATGGATTCTTTAAAAATGGTAGGAAAGAATTTACCAGCAATGAATTAATGATCTATGATTTAAAAGCAGATAGCTTGTTTAATAAATTAGAAGCTTTCAAAAAAACAATATCTGAATATCTAATACCAAAAGAAGTGGAACATATCCACTCCATACTTCCGCTTCCAAAATACGAACTCAATAGTGAGGGAGATTATATTGAAGCCAATAAATTTTACTTTGACAAAACACCATTAAATGTTTCTATTCTTAATTTATCTCATTTTAAAAGTAGGGTCGAAAGAATTAAAGTCTACGCCCATCAAAACCTACTAAAACAAGTTCTTGTTGAAAATGCAACCATTCTACCTTTCGATAATCTTAAAATTGTAGAAGGAGAGTCGATATCTGACTTGTATGGTTCTTCTTCAATTTCAGAATTTTTTGAAAAAATTGATCCTGGAGGATATCTAAAACAAGAGATTCAACGCTCTAACTTTAAGAAAACGCGTTATTTTATTGAATCGCTAACAGACACCATACATCCAATGGGGAAAGCAATTCAATACTTTGCCCATTTCGATACCTCAGGGACTAAGAACATGAGAATTACGGTTAGCTCTGATGACGGTATTCAATACTTCGGATTATCAAAACCAGGACCATTTTACTTCTTTCCTTCTAGCAAGGGTCGATATAAATTTACTTTTAACAATGGTACTAAAACATCAACTAAGAACATTACTGTAATTGATGCGGACCCAATTATTCAAAACACAAGACTTTCAACTTTGTATATTGGATTAGATAACCCATTGAACATAAAGACATCTGAATTTGATGAAGACGATAATCTTATCGCAGAAATAACTGACGGTCAGGTAATAAAGAAAGGTGAAATCTTTTATGCACGTGTATTTAAACGCGGCATAACTCAGGTAAAGATATACGCGGACATGCCATATGGTAAAATCAAGGTTGCAGAAAAATCGTTCGTCATTCGAGAACTACACCCTCCTACTCCAACAATAAATGGGTTGAAGAGTGGTGCAATAATCAAGGAAGCAAATCTTAGTCAATTAGAAAGCATGTCGCTGATAACTGACGAATACTTAGTTGATGAGGATGTATATATAGCAGACTTCGATTTCATGCTAATTTACAATGATTTCAATTCGGTAAATAAACCCGTTAAGAATGTAGGATCTTCTTTCAATAATTTAATTCTAGGAGCATTCAAAAGAGCCAAAAAAGGAGATATTCTAATTTTTAGCAACATAAGAACACTTTCATCCAGAGGTGTTGAGATAATGATCCCTAGTTTAACCCTAACTGTAGTTTGATAAAGAGATTAATTACATATCAATTTAGAAACCTTGCTGTAATAGCTGCAATGCTTTTTGTAGTTATAAGTGCGGTTGGACAAACTGTTCAAAAACTTCCTTTGCATATCCGTAATGACCTAACGCTAGATGCTGGAGTTTATACCGTAACGGGAACACACTATCTAAGCAAAGAAGCTACACTAAGTATAAAACCAGGCGTTACCTTGATTTTTGAAAAAGACGCTACTATTAGAATAGATGGTGGAATTAAGGCAATTGGAGAAGCAAATAATTTAATAAATGTAACCAGTACCGATAAAACTCGTCCTGGAAATGGGTTTGTAATTAATGGGGTTAGACCCAACCAAGACGTTGAATTTAAATTGGTGCGATTTAACTATATTAAAAAGCCTATATCATTTGAGTTTAGATGGTCGCGTAATAGTGTGAAATTAACTAAAAATGTAATAAAAAATTCACTCTATGAAGGAGCTGCTATTGAAGTAAAAGATATTGACAACCTTCTCACGGAAAAGCTAATCCCTTTTGAATTTAAGGACAATACATTTTGTAATAGCACTTCAAGTATTCTAATTAGCAACATAACTTCTGATTTACTAACGATAGACTTCGACAATAATGTAATTACAAGAAATGAATATACGGGAAGAAGTAGAAACGGAATTTTTACATCTCCTGTTTATATGACCTACAATCATTACCAGCGAAACGATGTTCCAACGCTAACTGAAAATTCAATATTCGATAACTTCTACAGTTTGTATTATGAAGACACATTTGACATTGGAAGAACCAATTTAAGTGTTATTGGTAATGCTGATATGATGGATTTAAGCGGAAACTACTTTGGAAACCCTGAAAAACGAGAGATAGAAGAAACTTTTGATTTTATTTCTGCGAATTTCCAAGCTCCTTTCTTGTACTTTGATAGCACTCTTACGCTACCTCCATCCTATCTCAATGGTCATTTTTATGAAGTACTTGTGAACTCTGAAGAATTAGACGAACGAATGATTTTTTCTGCATATAATGGAGAAATCAATACGGTTGAAATGCGTTACAACAGACCTGTTATAGATGGAGAAGATTTTGGTGTTTTTTACCATTTCATTTCTGGAGATAGTATTAAGTCTATTCGAATAAAACATACGCTTAAGTGGACTGAAGGAAATCAATACCTTAAAATAAGTTTAAATGAAAAGCTAAAAAAATATGGCTTAGAAGGATACTTGGAAGTAAATGGACTATATGACTCAGACGGAATGGATGTCCCAACATTGTATCTCGGTAAGAAAGGTCTTTTGGATCCTGAGTTTAGAGGATTTGTACCTCAAGGATACATAGCTTATGCATCACCATATGATTTACCTAAACGAAATCCTAATGACACTATTGTAGCATATAATCCAAATAGTAAAACGTTACTGGATACTTCATTATTCAATGGCTCTATGCTTTCACTAATAAAAGGGTACTATGATTATGGGGTATTTATAGGTAACAGTATATATTTCGGAGACTTAAACAAAACTGTTGTTAGCGTAAATCCAAGAAACATGCGTCCTAATGGAGGACTGCGTTTTGGGTACCAGGCAACTGAAAAACTTCGATTTGGTTTCCGAAACAGCTATATGCTCATAGCGGGAAGCGACCAACCAAAGGGTAACAATAGCAGCAATATAAGAGGAACTACTTTCGAGCGTGATCTAAGCTTTAGAACCACCATTATTGATGCTTCAGTTTTAGTAGAATACAACCTATTAAAGTTTAAACAAAGTAGCAGTTTTGTTCCAAGTGTATTTGCAGGAGGTAACATGTTCTACTTCAAACCAATGGCACAAGTAGATGGTGAAGGCAAATGGTACGATTTACGTTCAATAGGAACTGAAGGACAGACTATTAATGGAGCAAACAACCAATATAGAAAGGTAATGTACGGCATTCCATTTGGAGCTTCAATAAAACGCCATATCTCTCAATTCACAATTGTATCTTTATCCTATACCTACAACAAAACATTTACGGATTACCTTGACGATGTAAGTACAGGTTATTATCCAGACCCACAGGACTTAATGGATGCAAATCCGGTACTTGGACCAACGGCGGTTAAGCTTTCTAATCCGGGAAATCAACCAGAACGCCGATCGTATTCAGACGATAACGACGGATATGGTTACTGGGGATTAACTTTCACCTATAAAATTAGATAATTTCATCTTTTTTAACAGCAATTTATCTTTTCCTTGAACTAAACTTGCAGTAACATTTAATCGATTAATTCGTTAATTGACAAGTACGTTGTTTCAATGAAAAAATACATTCTAAGTATCGCAATATTTTTGATGCTCTTACTGGCATCTTCAATTTTCCTACCTTACCTCTTTAAGGATAAAATTATAGAAGCGATTAAAATTGAAGCAAATAAAAGTCTTAAACCAAAATTAGTATTTGATAAAAATCTATCGATTAATATTTTCAAATCATTTCCAAATCTAAATTTAGGTTTAAAAGACCTATCTTTAGTATATCCAGATGGATCATTTAAAAACGACACATTTTTCTATACCAAGAAAATAGAAGTTTCATTTGATTTAATGGAGTTTTACAAGAATCAATTGTACATAATCCGCTCTTTTGAGTTAGATGAGTCAGTAGTTCATTTAGAGCACCTGAATGACACAACTAGCAATTGGGACGTTTTAACCGAAAACGGTACAAGTGAAAATGGGAATACTATAGACTTTGAACTTACTAATATTTCAATTGCGAATGGAATGTTTGATTACCATGATGTTTCTGCAAATAGCATAACACGTCTAAAAAACATAAACCACTCATCTTCAGGAAATTTCAATACTGATAGCTTTACACTTGACGCGGTTTCTAACATTGAAGAATTGGAAGTAATCTATAACGATATTGTTTATGTAAATAATTGGAATGTAACACAACAGGGGAAATTCGACATCAATCTAGAACGTGAGCTCTATCAATTTCCAGAAAACGCACTTACAATAAATGGTTTAAATTTAGACCTATCCGGATCAGTGCAATACAGTAATGATGATATGCTTTTTGATATTGGGGCATATTCAACTAGTTCTGATATCAATGAAATACTAACGTTAATTCCATCAATTTATCAAAGTGATTTCAATCAAATTCAAACAAAAGGTGCAAGTAAATTTGACTTTACATTTAAAGGAAAATATAACGACATTTCATTTCCAGCATATAGCCTTAAACTAGGTATAGAAAATGGATGGTTCAAATATCCAAATTTCAATTTCCCTGCAGAAGATCTTTTTGTAAACCTCAATATTTTTAGTGCTGATGGAAACGTGGACAACACGATTGTTGATATCCCAAAAATGCATTTCAAAATTGCCGAAGATCCTTTTGATTTAAGGCTAAAAATAAGTAGCATTTTCAATAATCCTTTAATTGACCTAAAAGCCTTAGGACAGATAAACCTGTCAAATTTCAAGGAAGTTCTTGCTTTGAATAACTCAACGCTCACAGGAAATATCTATACAGATTTAGAAATAAAAGGAAGGTCAAATGCCATAAGTAATTCTGAAATAGATAAGTTTTATGCTAAGGGTACACTTGAAACAACCGACCTAAAGTATCAAACTCCAGATATGAATGAGCTCCTAGCTATGAATCAAGCTCAATTGAATTTTAAAAATCAACATGTAGAACTACCAATTTTTAAAGGTAGTTTAGGTAGCAACGAAGTAACACTCTCAGGAGCTTTTAATAATTTCTTCTCATATGCAGTTAATGATAAAACCCTAGAAGGAGAATTAAAGTTGTACTCTCCTAGGTTAAATACAAACACTTTTCTTACCGAGAGTTCTGCACAAGATAGCATAGCAATGACCTTAATTGAAATTCCAGGCAACGTAAATCTAACATTGGATGCTCAAGTTGACAACCTACTTTACGACGACTTAGAACTTACAAACTTTAAGGGAGAAATGAGCATTGTAAATAAGGCTCTCATTTTAAAAAATGTTTCAACAGACTTACTTGGAGGCAGACTAGCATTAGACGGAGACTATCAATACGATGAAATAAATCCTAAGGCTAGGTTTGATTTAACCTATTCAGATATAAGCATCTCAAATCTTTTTTCAAAATTTAAGGTAGTTCAGGCATTTGCACCTTTGGCTAAAGAAATTAAGGCAATGACCACTGCAAAATTGAGTTTTGCTTCTAACCTAAATCAAGATATGTCGCCAAACCTGTCAAATATTAATTTGGGTGGTTCACTTAATCTTGAAAACATAATAATTGGCAATCTGAAAGTACTGAAAGACCTCGATTCTAAGTTGGGCACAAATCACTTTCAAGTTGAAAAGTTACAAGACATTTTACTGAACTTTAAAATTGCAGATGGGAAATTGCTTGTTGAACCTTTTGATTTGTTTATAGATAGCTCAAAACTGAGTCTTGAAGGTATCTCTAAACTGGACGGAACAATTGACTACTCAGGGTTCTTAAGTGTTCCAGCAACATACATTAAAAATGAAGCTAATGTCATAAACAGTCTTACCATGAATACGCCATTTAAAGGGTATGAATTAAACATGAAAGACTATCTGAAACTAGCACTTACGATTGGAGGAAGTTTTCAAGAACCTAAGCTAAACCTAAGTTTAAATGAAGTTAAGAAAAACGTTCAGGAAAACATAAGCAATTTTGTTTCAAATGAAGTAGAAAAGAAGAAGGCTGAAGCAGAAAAAGTGGCGGAAAAAGAATTAAACAAGATTAAAGAAGAAACCTCTCAAAAAGTTAAAGAAGCTGAATCAAAGTTAAAAGAAGAGTTAGCTAAAAAACAAAAAGAAACTGAAGAGCGATTAAGGCAAGAGGCTGATGAAAAGAAGAAAAAATTAGAAGAAGAAGCAAAGAAAAAACTAAAGGAGTTGTTTAAAATACCTTAAGCTCCTATAAGCCGTGATTTAGAATGGTGAATCTTCTGGGTCGAATGGTGACATATCATTTAGCTTACTCTCAAAGGTTACACTTGAATCTGTAAATGTTTCATTTCCATAATCCGAATAACCCCAATCAGTAAACTTACCATACTTCCCAATAAATTTAAGATTTATGGTTCCAGGTTGACCGTTTCTGTGCTTACGAACTATTAATTCTGTTAATCCAGTATTGTCGTTCCCTTCCTCGTCTTGAGTAATTCCATAATATTCTGGTCTGTATAAAAATGTCACTAAATCGGCATCCTGCTCAATAGATCCAGATTCTCTTAAGTCAGATAATACAGGTCTCTTGTCTTGACGTTGTTCCACTGCTCTACTCAGCTGAGCTAGAGCAATAATCGGAATATCAAGCTCTTTTGCTAACCCCTTTAATGAACGTGAGATATAACTAATTTCTTGCTCACGATTACCTGCAGTTTTGTTCCCCTCTTCTGCACGCATCAATTGAAGATAATCGATAACTATCATATCAACACCTCGCTGCCTTTTCAATCTTCTAGCTTTCGCTTTCAGTTCTAAAACAGTAAGAGCAGGAGTATCATCAATAAAAAGACCTGCTTCTTCAATAGTACTAATTTTGGTATGTAATTGTTGCCATTCGTGATCTTGAAGCTTACCTGTTCTTAGCTTATCTGCATCCAATTCTGCTTCTGCAGAAATTAAACGTTTCACTAATTGTAAGCTGCTCATCTCTAAAGAGAAAATAGCTACATTTTTATTGGAAAGAACGGCAGCATTTCTAGCCATTGAAAGTACAAAAGCAGTTTTACCCATACCCGGACGAGCGGCTAAGATAACCAAGTCACTTTTTTGCCAACCCGCAGTTTTTCTATCCAATTCAGTAAAACCAGTAGGAACTCCAGAAAGACCATCACCGTCTGTTTTCATTCCTTCAATTTCCTTAATTGCCTTTGTAATTAAATCGCTAACAACATCATAATTCTTAGTCATGCTGTCGTTTTTAATTTCAAAGAGTTTTTTCTCCGACTCGTCTAAGAGTTCAAACGCGTCAGAAGTTTCTTCAAACGCCTTCTCTCCTATTTCTCCAGCAACAGATATTAACTGCCTTTGAATGTGTTTTTGAATTACTATGTGAGCGTGATACTCGATATTGGCAGCACTACTTACACGATTGGTTAAGGTAGTGATATAGTAGGCACCTCCCACAGATTCCAAGTTGCCATCTTTTCTTAATTGTTCAGTAACTGTAAGAATATCAACAGGATTTCCTTCTGTAAAAAGCTTAAGAATTGCTTCGTAAATATTTTGATTTGCTTCCGAATAAAAAGCTTCCTTTTTTAGATAACTAGCTACTTTTTCTGGTGCATACTTTTCGAGCATCAAAGCTCCTAAAACTGCATCTTCTAATTCACGAGCTTGCGGTTGCAATTTTGACATATCCATCCCTGCTATACTTGTCTTCTTCTTGTTTGTCACCCGTTTTTTATCCATTCTATAACTCTTATCTAGTTTTTCAGATTAAATACTTATCTATCTATCTTAGTTCAAATGTAAGTTTTAGATTGACTGAAGAACTCTACCAATCATATCGTTTCTACTTATCCACAGGTAAGTTCAAAATGTGTGTGAAACGTTAACAACCTTATAATTGAGTAGCTAATCTAGTGAAAACCAGACTCATCTTATTAACATCTTATAAAACTGACTCAAATTGTTCCACTAATTTATTGAGTTCTAGATGAGTTACGATTTAGAGATAACCTCTTAATTATGAATAGAAATTATAGTTTTCAACCAAGCAACTCGAATAAAACAATTTGGTACTATAGTGTAATGTTCTAAAATTATAGTCATTTAATTCTTATAATTTACAAATGGTGAACTGAGACATCTTTTTGGCTTTATATTTGTTTGGTAAATAATATGGAGGCACAGTTTTCACCAGGAGTAAAAGAAGTAATTCAATTCAGCAGAGAAGAAGCAATTCGCTTAGGGCATAGTTACATAGGTACTGAGCATCTTCTTTTGGGGCTAATAAGACAAGGCGATGGCAAAGCAATTCGTCATTTAAAATCAATGGGAATAGATATGCTACGACTTAAGAAGGCAGTTGAAGATAGCATAAGAGACACCGTGAGTAAGTCGTCGAATATTGGCAATATACCTTTGACCAAGCAAGCTGAAAAAGCACTGAAAATCACCTATTTAGAAGCTAAGATTTTTAAGGATGACGTAATTAGAACAGAGCATTTATTGCTTTCCATTTTACGTGATGAAGATAATGTAGCTTCTCAAATTTTGAATCAGTTTGGGGTTGATTATGATTTATTTAAAGGTGCTATGGAAGACAAGTTACCTGATGTAAATATTGAAATGAGTACGGATTCTCCAGAGGATTTTTACCATGAAGAAAGCAGCAAGACTCCAACTCCAAGTAAAACTCCAAAGAATAAAAGTAAGACTCCTGTACTTGACAATTTTGGCAGAGATTTGACCAAATTGGCAGAAGAAGACAAACTTGACCCAATTGTTGGCAGAGATAAAGAAATTGAACGTGTATCTCAGATACTTAGTCGAAGAAAGAAGAACAATCCTGTTCTTATTGGTGAACCTGGTGTTGGTAAAACAGCAATTGCGGAAGGATTAGCGTTGCGTATTTCACAACGAAAAGTTTCTCGAGTATTATTTGACAAGCGAGTGGTTACACTTGATTTAGCCAGTTTAGTGGCAGGAACAAAATATAGAGGTCAATTCGAGGAAAGAATGAAGGCCGTGATGAATGAACTTGAAAAGACTACTGATGTAATTCTCTTTATCGATGAAATTCATACAATTGTTGGTGCTGGTGGTGCTTCTGGTTCATTGGACGCTTCTAATATGTTTAAACCTGCATTGGCTCGTGGAGAGATTCAATGTGTCGGGGCAACAACATTAGATGAATACAGACAATACATTGAAAAAGATGGTGCTTTAGAGAGAAGGTTTCAATCTGTGATGGTTGAGCCTGCAACTCCTGAAGAAACACTCGAAATATTAAATAATATTAAGCAGAAATACGAAGATCATCACAGCGTTCAATATACGCCTAAGGCAATTGAAGCATCGGTAAAATTGAGTGTTCGTTATATTTCTGACCGTCATTTACCGGATAAAGCAATTGATGTTTTAGATGAGGTTGGTGCTCGTGTTCATTTATCCAACATTCATGTTCCTCAAGAAATCCTTGAATTGGAAAAGAAAATTGAGGAAATCAAAGAAGAAAAAAATAGAGTAGTTAAAAGTCAAAAATATGAAGAAGCTGCTCGCTTGAGAGATAAAGAAAAATCGTTACTTGAAAATCTTGATATTGCTAAAGCAAAATGGGAAGAGGAAAGTAAAACTGAGCGTTACAGCGTTACCGAAGATGATGTAGCAGATGTTATTGCTATGATGACTGGAATTCCAACCAAACGAATCGCTCAGAAGGAAGGAAATCGATTGCTTAAAATGGCAGATGAGTTAAAAGCACATGTAATTGGTCAAGATACCGCAGTTGAAAAACTTACCAAAGCAATACAACGAACTAGAGCAGGACTAAAATCTCCAAATAAACCAATTGGATCATTTATATTTTTAGGATCAACTGGTGTTGGTAAAACTGAAATGGCTAAATCTTTAGCTAAATACTTGTTCGATTCGAAAGAGGCACTTCTTAGAATTGATATGAGCGAATACATGGAAAAATTTGCAGTATCAAGACTTGTTGGAGCCCCTCCAGGATATGTTGGATATGAAGAAGGTGGTTTACTTACCGAAAAAGTAAGAAGAAAACCTTATTCAGTTGTTCTATTTGATGAAATCGAAAAAGCACATCCTGATGTATTTAATTTATTGCTTCAGGTATTGGACGAAGGTTACCTAACTGATAGTCTTGGAAGAAAAGTTGATTTCAGGAATACGATAATCATAATGACCAGTAATATTGGGTCAAGACAATTGAAGGACTTTGGATCGGGTGTAGGTTTCTCTACTTCTGCAAAAGACAAGGCTCAAGATTTGAATTCAAAAGGTGTTATTGAAAATGCTTTAAAAAGATTCTTCTCTCCTGAGTTCCTTAATAGAATTGACGATGTAATTGTGTTCAACGCGTTGAACAAAAAAGACATCACCAAAATATTGGATTTATCTGTAGCTGAGCTAGTTACCAGAATAAAACAAATAGGTTTTGATATTAAGTTAACAAAAGGAGCGAAAGATTATTTAGCTGAAAAAGGATTTGATTCAGATTTTGGAGCTAGACCATTAAAT
>JABDQY010000024.1 GCA_013042025.1 Bacteroidia bacterium | reverse complement strand
GGAATGACTGAAGAAAAAGCGAAAGAAACAAACATGGCTGTTATGTTAATTGTAAGCTACATTTTTTCTGTTTTATTAGCTTTTGCGGTTAGTCAAATTGTTAATCACCAGTCAGGGTTATTCTCACTTTTTGGAGGTGTAGACACAGATCCATTGTTCAAAGAAGTAATGGAAGCTAAAGGAACAGCCTTCAGAACCTTTAAACATGGTGCTTTCCATGGCCTAATTACATCAATTGCTATAGTTCTTCCAATCTTAGGAACAAACGCAATGTTTGAACAAAAAGGATGGAAATACATCTGGATTAACGTAGGATACTGGGCAATCACCCTTATACTTATGGGTGGACTGATTTGTGCGTGGATTTAATATAAATAACTAAAGAATATAGAAAGGGGGTTCATTCGAATCTCCTTTTTTATTTCCCCCACATTCGAGTAAATAATTCTTTTAAGGCGGTACTCATTTTACCTGTCGGTCTGGTGTGTTGTAATGCTTTTAATCTGCCCCTCTCCTCTTTAAGATTATATCCAAAAACGAAGCTTGGTTTTTCTCCTGGCTGATACATCGGTCCAAATCGGGCATCGAAATAATGCAGACCAGTTGAATCCTGTTTAACAACATACCAGTCTTTCGACAAAAACAGTAATCGCTTTATGACATCTTCTTCTTGGAGAGAATCCAATAAGAAATGATTATGATTTATTCTATCAAAAGTTACATTTTTATCTTTATCTAACAACGAATATAGACCCACTTGATATGCACTATCTGTTTCAACCGTACCAAGCCACAGAATAGAATTAAAAGGTGTTGGAACTGTTGTTATTCTCGTATATTCAATTTTCTGGGCCTCTAAATTATCGGTAAATACATCATGAACATGCCATTTCACTCCTAATGTCCATAGCAAATAAGATGAGCTAACTAGTATTCCAGCCCAGTTGAGTTTTCTTCTTGTACTTGATGTGCGTTTATAAAATGCAGCAATAATCAATAAGATTAGAAATGGAAGAGTGTATAGTGGATCAACAACAAAAATGTTATTCCAAGCTAGTTTATATGGTAAAGGCCATAAAAGCTGAGTACCCCAAGTGGTATGACAGTCCAACAATGGATGTGTAAAAAGTGCCCAGAAGGCAAGCCAGCTCCATTCTTTGGAGGTTGCTTCTGGTTTATTCTTATATAATCTATGAATAAGCCAACCTAAAATAGGTGCGAACAACACACTAAATAAGATGGAATGAGAAAATCCCCGATGCATTTCATTTCCCGTTAGATCATCGACAAAGAAATTTGCAATAATGTCTAAATCTGGAATAGTTCCAGCAATTGCTCCCCAAAGCATTGCTTTATTTCCAACCTTTCTTCCCAGTACTACTTCTCCAACCGCAGCACCTAATACTATCTGGGTTAACGAATCCATTTATTTGTAATATTCTACCTTGAATGGCTTTCTTAGTTCAAAATCACTTGGTTTTAAGTTTTGAACCAAAGGACGTAAAATAGCATTTGTTACTTTATTTCTATGCTTCGCATAAAACTTCATCTCAGTTGGAGTAGCCCCTACTCCACTTTTAATTTCTTCTGCTGTTCTACCTATTTTAATCACTTTAGCACCAATATCGAAAGCGTGTTGTATAAAGTCATAAAGAATTCGTTGATATACCGCATGTGATTGGTTAAACTCATAATCTAACCCGATAAAATTACCGTCTAAAACATTTTCGAACGCAGTTGCTGTGCTAAATCCAATTAGCTTTCCTTTTAAGTAATAGCCTTTGAATAGAAAATCTTTTCCTAGTGCAAGCTTAATATTATATAACGTTTGAGCATTTAATCTACCAAAACTAAAGTTCGCTTTGTCTACAATGAAATTGTACAATTCATCAATTTCATCTAAACGATTTTTTATTACTTCAGGCGTAAAATCAACAATTTCAAGATCAGCAGATTTTTTAAGTACATGTTTAGCCTTCGTCCTAAATTTAGAATTCATTGCTTGTAGATAGTCATCAAAGGTCTTCCATGAGTCATCTAATGTAAGTATCATGTTTACATCGATATTGACTTCTGAACAGCCATACTCTTTTAAATGATCTGATACTTTAAACGTTTGCGGCCAAAATTCTTTTATTAATGTAATTGCAACTTTTCTATTCAGCTTTTTCTCAGTATGATTTATTTCTTCAATAGCATTTGCTAATAAATTAAATCCCTGTTCTAAGCTAATTTTATCCGTAAACATGAAGCCATTCTCACCACTAGCAAACGCATTGCCACAGATTAGTACTCGCAAATCCAACGAGTTTAATAACTTTTTGGGTAAGAGTCCTCCCATTCGTTTTACCAGTGCATCTGTATTAATTTCTTTCTGAGTTACTTTAACAATTTGGCAATAACCCAACCCTACCGGCTGCTTCAAATTATTATAGAAAATGAAGTATCTAAAATCAAAGGCTGGTAAACCAGATTCTAACGCTTTTAAATAAGGTAGACTTAGATATACATTTCCTCCAGATTGCACCAAATCCCAATCTCGTTCATTGACATGGTCAATGGAGTTAAAAATTAATGTATCTATCTCTGTAGAAATGGACGAACTTGTTTTACAATCTGTACTCAATACTATCTTATTATGTCTTGGATATGCTTATCTAAAACGTCAAAAATGGGTTCTTTGTTTTCAGTAACCTCAAAAACTGGGACTAACGCTTTGTTTAAAACCATCACTTGAGGAAAATGCTTCACTAAACCCGACTTAATTTGATCACTAAATGATTTGGAATTAGGTACCTGCTTAAAATTAAACGGATATTTTTCAAGTGAATTGTTTATTGTTTGCACATCTTCATCGCTGAAAGCTACAAAATCCACATTTTCATTGTTTTCATATTTCTTTGCCAACTCGTTGAGTTCTGGTATTTCTCGAATACAATCCCCACACCACGTTGCCCATACCACAAGTATAGTTGCTTTCCCTTTCAAATCATTTGAAGAAATTGAAGCACCTTCTACGGTTTCAAAATTGAAATCTGGAATTGCTTTTTCGCTATTTGAACATGAAAATAATGCCATAGTAGCCGTTAAAAGAATGTATTTATACATGTGTTTAAGAGGACAAGATTACAGCTAATAATACGAATGACATTAAAAACTTCGACAATTTTATGTCAAATAAATTTAAGATAGTTTATCTCAGCAGATGGATCTCACCGTTAAAGTAGTACCATTTACTTCGTTTAGGGTTAGTAAATTGCACCCTGTAAATGTAGATACCTTGCTGAGCCGGTTTGTCTTTATAGGTTCCATCCCATTGGTTATCTGGATTATCTGAAAAGAATACTTGCTCTCCCCATCTATTATAAATCTCCATTTTCATATCAACAACCCCTTGTGTTAATCCACCTAATCCAAAATGATCGTTTGTTAAATCGCCATTCGGACTAAATGCATTAGGTATGAAGACAAATAAATCAGCACTTACATAAACTCCTTTTGTAATGCTATCTCTACAACCGTTTTCATTTTCTATCTTCAATTCAACATAGAATTGACCCGAATCAAGGAAGTTATGTGTTGCTTGCTGTCCGCTTGTTGTAGCTCCATCGCTAATGTACCATTGCCAATCGGTAGCATCCGAAGAGGAATTGTCAGACAAGGAAATTTGAGAAACTAAAATACTAGGTTCATCTGGAGTAAAGGTAAAATCTGCAGTTGGACGCGGTAAAACCGTAACGTCATTTGACAATGAAGTAGAATCTATACAACCTTGATTTGAAGTTGCCTTTACCTTCATAGTATAGGTTCCTACTGAAGGATATGTATACTGTGAAACATCACCACTTCCAACAAATCCATTGCCCCAATCCCAGTCATACTGATCAATTGATCCAATGGTTATAGACGAGTTATTTATAATATCAATAGTAAATGGTTCACACCCTGTATATCTAACCAAATCAACATCAATACTTGGTAAGGGAAACACAGGAACATCTTTGGAGATTGTGTCTGTACAGCCTTTTGCACTTGTAACTATTTCTTGAACGTTATAATCACCTACAGCTGGGAAAGAATACGATACACTTGCACCATTCATGGGTACTCCATTTATCAGCCAATTGAATATTGTGTTTGTTCCGGAAGAAATAGTACTGTTATCATTAAATATAGTATTGTCTCCAAAACATTGAGCTCCTGTAAGGAAATCTACAACAGGTAAAGGATTTACATTAAATGTTTTAATAATTGAGTCTGTACATCCTTCATTTGTTTCAATAACTAGTTTCAAGAAGTAATTCCCTGCAGAAGAAACTGGTATTGAAGGATTTGATGCGTTTGATACAAATGAGGCATCCAAGTACCACAATGTTTTATCAATAGTTGCAGGACTGTTAACAGAACTAATATCAATTGGACTTACAAATTTGTTTTCACATACCTCGGTTACCGTAAAGTCTGGTAATGGTCTGTCAAATACAGTAAAACTATCCACATACACCAGTTCACAGCCATTCTTAGTAGTTGTGGTTAATTCAATATCACGATTACCATAGGATGAAGGTGTATAGTTAAACGTGTCGTTTGTAGAAGTATTAATATTGTCAATTAACCAACTAAAAGTCAAGAAACTATCAAGTCCTAGGTCGTAATTACCATATATATCTTGATTAGAGTTTAAACACATATCACTGATATTAAGACTCGTGATTTGCGGATTTGTAATCAAAACCTCTTTAGTAGTATCGGTTTCACAACCTTCGTCGGTTGTTACAGTTAGTGTAACGCCTTTTGTACCCATAGCGGCATAAAGCACCTTCTCAACACTCTGATCGCCTATTATACCATCATCAAAATCCCAATGCAACGTATAGCTACCATCTGATAAGTTTGAAACATCTGTAAAAGTTGTGCTATCACCTAAGCATTGGTCAGCAAAAGTAAAATCTGGAAGAGCTAAAGGATGGATCTCAACTGTTTGTGAAAATGTATCCCTGCAATAACTATCTTGTTCCATAATCAAATGGACATTATACGATCCTTCTGAAGCAAAGGTTTTCGTTAAATCGTACGTTTCGAACGTGTCTATTTCTGAAGTATACCAAATGGTATCTGTAAAACTTCCTCCTTCAAGAATTGTAGTATTTTCAAATAAACTTGCAAAACCAAAACAGGTATCCAAGTATTCAAACTGAGGAACAAATCGAGGTAATTTATATATTGAATCGGTATAGCTATTTCTGCACCCAGAATCTGTTACAGATGTTAGGGTTATAAAATGCATTCCTGAATCCGTGTAAAAATGACTAGGATTTTTTAAAAAAGAACCACTCGTATCGGTGAATTCCCATAATGAGCTATCAATATTACCAGTTAGAACCGTTGAACTATTAACAAAAACTGTAGAATCTTTAAAACATGTATTTGCAGCACTGAAATTTGACACTGGACGAGGTGAAACAGTTATTGAGTCGCGGATTGTATCTCTACAATAGTGCTGTGTTCCTACTTCCATAAATAATTCATATTTACCAACCGAATCAAAAGTGTAAGTTACGTTTGGTCCATAAAGAGTAGCACCTGAATTAATTGACCATCTTGTAAAGTTATATTCTTCAGGAGCTGGCACAAAACTCGAGTCTGTAAAATATGCAGTTGTGCTATCGCACAAGACACTACGGACTAATTTTGCTTCTGGTACGTCATATATTTTAACTTCAAGAAAAGCTGAATCATAAACAGAACAGCCATCAAATTCTTCTTTATAGGTATACAACCTTACATTGTATGTACCCGTATCTGCATAAACATGAGTAGGGTTTTGAACTGAATCAGAACTCCCATCTCCAAAATTCCATTCCCACCTAACCACGTTATATTCTGCTGCTCCTTGAAATTTAGTTCCTCTGCCAACACAGTTTGATATTTCTGTTGTTTGTGAAGAATTCGCCATTTTGATAGTCGCTGTTAAGTCTTTGACATTAGCACCTGCGGCATATCCATAACTTTCGAACTCTCCCTCGCCATAAGCTGTAGCAACAAAACCTTGATTAGCCGTTAAACGATGATTTCCATTGGTTACAGTTAATCGAGCATAACTATAATTTGCATTAAAAGGTACGGTAGTGAAAGACTGTGCATTACCATCCAATCTAAAGCTACTAGCAGCATTTGTTGGTATCACTACGTTGATATAATGATTATCAATGTCATAATACTGGCTAGAATACAATGTAATATCTTTTAGTGTTTGCTCCAATGGGTTCAGAATAGTCATGGATGGATCTCCAACTCTATTTTGACCATCACAACGCGAAGTTTTTTGAAATTGAGCAGCCATAACTGGATAATTACATATCACATTTCTTATCGTTGAAACGTCTGTAATCTCACCAAATTCTCCTTTGTTGAGGTTCAAAACGTCTGGGTAACCTGCATTCTTTTGAATAACTACTTGCGTACCATCTTCAGAGGCCAAGAAACGAAAATTATCTGAAGTTCTACCTAAGGCTGGCACCAATACAAACCTCGTTCCCCAGGTCTTTGTAGGAAACATTTGTTCGTATAAATTATCACCGGAGTTGATTGTGCCCCAACCACCAGAACAGTTACCTATTCGAGTATATGTACTTCCTGAAAATACAGAAACCGTTCTACAATTTGCTGTCATTCCTGTATCAATAACTTCGATGTGTGTTCCAGAGATATCGTATGATGAGGATCCATATCGTGCAATTCCTTGATATATTTCTCCTTCATCCAGGGTAATTTGATATGTATTATTTGCTGCTAATGTTCCACCGGTATTTGAACGTAAATCAACGCCTGGTGTAATATTAACTTTGGTATTATCTTTACTCCCAACAACAATAAATACATTACGTCCTGTGCTATTAGGTGAACTCTGGGTATAGCCCATTACATAATAATCTTTACCTTGTGTTCTTGTGGGAAGTACTAAAGTTGCATCAGATTTATTCCCCTCATAATGATGTGCATAGACAATAATGTCTTCTAATGAGGTAACTTTCACTGCTTTGCTTACAACGCAGTCAGAACAGCCAGAATATGCTACATTAGATGGAATTGTTACAACGGTTAAATTATTTGCTGTAACCGTGAAATTAGATGACCAAGTTTGACCTGGAACTGAAACGGTTCCACTTGTATTCGAGTCACTTGTAATGTACAAAGACATTCCTGCATCGGTTCCTTCGATATGTGCCATAAATCCTAACCAAAATTCTTTCCCTTTGTTGGATTTTGATTGGCCAAAAGAAGAAAATGCAACAAACACTAAAGCTAGGCCTAGTAAAGCCTTAAACCATTTAACTAGTAGAAAATTTAAATTCATACCTTACTTTCATTTATAAATATTGACAATTATAAAACTACTATGAAAGCCATTAAATTAATAAGGATTATAATTTTTACGCAATTTATACAATATTGTTTGTAAAGAAATGTCACATTTCTAATATAGATTTACACCAAATAATTAATCTTGAGCTATACCTTCTTCCAAAATGCTGGAGTTAGCAAAATTAACACTGTAAATAGCTCTAAACGACCAAGTAGCATTAAGAAAGATAAAAACAGTTTTGCTCCATCTGAGAAGAACGAAAAGTTATGAGATGGATCTACTCCTCCTATACCAGGTCCAATATTTCCTAAGCAAGCGATGCTCGCTCCAGCTGAGGTCATGATATCATACCCAAACGCGGAAATAATCAAGGCCCCGAGAATGAAAGTTAGCATATAAATAAAGAAGAAAGCCAGTACGTTGTGTACAATTTTCTGCTGAACTGCTTTGCCATTAATTCGCACTGGAACAATTGCCCGAGGGTGTAATAAACGCTTAAACTCGGTATAACCGTTTTTCAGAATTACCAGATGCCTTACAATCTTTACTCCTCCCGCAGTTGATCCCGCAGATCCTCCTGTAAACATTAAAAACAAAATAAGCATGTATGCAAAAGGAACCCAAGTCGCATAATTTACAGTTGAAAAACCGGTGGTTGTTACTATAGTTACAACTTGAAAAATAGTATGTCTAAAACTAGTTTCAAGTCCACCTGCTGTTGTAAAATATAGTACTCCAGTGATAGTTAATGTGAACAGAATGATTATCCCAACGTACGTTCTAAATTCTTCGTTTCCAAATGCCTTGCTAAATGCCCCTTTAAATATGAAATACAACATACTAAAATTAATACCACCCACAAGCATAAATGCTGTAATAATATATTCGATTGCGGGAGAATTAAAAGCGGCTATACTTGCATTTTTTGTAGAGAACCCTCCAGTACTCATAGTTGTAAATGAGTGATTAACAGCGTCTAACCAACTCATGCCCGCTATTCTTAATAGAACCGTTTCTATACCAGTTAAGAGCACATAAATTACCCATAGTCTTTTAGCTGTATCTGTTATCTTAGGATGCAATTTGCTAGAAGACGGTCCAGGAGCCTCGGCCATAAATAGCTCCATACCACCTACACCAAACATAGGTAGTATTGCCACCGTAAGTACAATAATACCCATCCCCCCAATCCATTGGGTCATACTTCTCCATAACAATATTCCTTCGGGTACAGTTTCAATATCATTTAGAATAGAAGCACCTGTTGTGGTGTATCCCGAAATCGTTTCAAAAAACGCACTGGGTATAGATGTAATTGTGCCACTAAGTAAAAAAGGAAGGGCTCCTGTAACACCTAAGATAATCCACCCAAAGGTTACAATTAAATATCCGTCTCTTCTTCCCACTTCTCTCTTGACTCTTCGCGTTAAAACCCAGATAATCAAGCCTAAATTTGCACTAATCACAGAAGAAGTTAGCAATGAATTAAAATCATTAGAGCCCGAATACCAACTTACTGGTAAAACAGAAGCCATAAATAATCCATTAAGAATCATTAATGTTCCAAGAACATGCAATATGGCTTTAAAATGAAACATTAGCTAAAGTATTCAAGTACCTTTTTGATTCCTTCAGGTAGAGCGAATACTACTACTTTATCATTTGCATTAATTTGAAAATTGCCATCTGCAATCCAAGCATTTCCATCTCGAATTATACCTCCAATTATAGCATTCTTTGGAAACTCTAACTGCTGTATTGGCACTTGTGTTGCTTTTGATCCATGCTTAACATTAACTTCCATTACTTCTGCATCTAAACCATGAATACCTGCGATACTCATTATGTCGGCTTGTCTTACATAACGGAATATATTATTTGCAGCTATCAATTTTTTATTAATAAGTGTATCAATACCAATGGTTTGTGAAAGGTTTATATAATCAATGTTCTCTACCATCGCAATGGTTTTCTTAACTCCATGTGTTTTAGCAACCAAACAACTCATAATGTTTGTCTCAGAGTTTCCAGTTACCGCGATAAATGCATCCATCTGAGAAATGTTTTCATCTTCTAGTAAATGGACATCATGACCATCATCATTAATGATTAAGGTCTCAGGTAACAAATCAGCTAGTTCTTCACAACGATCTGAATCTGATTCAATGAGTTTAACATTTTTTCTTCTATTTAATTTTTTGGCGGTATTGAAGCCAACATTACCTCCGCCTAACAGCATTACATTTTTAACCTCGAACTTCTTATTACCACATAAATCTCGAATTTGATCTATCCCTTTAGGTCTGCATAAAAAGAACACGTGATCATGATCTTCAAAAACAAAATTACTTCGCGGTATTATTGGCTCTCCATTTCTGTCAATGGCTATTGTTATGAAGTCACCGCTTTCATTGTAGTGGCTGCATTCCTTTATGCTCTTATTCAAAATTTTACTTCGTTCATTAAGGTAAACACCAAGTAAGGTCAGTTTCCCAAATTCAAAATCAAAAGCATTGGAAAAGGAAGATCTACGTAATAATCGAATAATTTCCTTAGATGCTAAATCTTCTGGAGATATTATAACATCTATACCTAAACGCTCTAAATCTAATCTATCTTTAAGTTTTACAAATTCAGAATTATTTACACGGGCAATTGTCTTTTTTGCTCCTAATTGTTTTCCTAGCGTTGCGATAGTAAGATTGGTTGTTTCGCTGGAAGTAACAGCTATTACAAGATCTGTATTTGCTATATCTGCCCTATCAAGAATGCTTAACGAATATGCATTGCCTTGAATGGACAATAAATCCATTTCAGAATCGGCACGTTGCAATACTTTTGCATTGGTATCAATTAAAACAATAGAGTGAGATTCCTTCGTTAGCAGTTTTGCTAAATGGTAGCCTACTTCCCCTGCTCCAGCAATAATAACCTTCATTTTATGGTACAAATGTATAGTTATCTAAATGACATTATAAACCACTTTTATTTTTTTTAGTCTTATTTCTATTTTCATATTGGTTCTAATTAAATAAAACCAAAATATTGACTTAAAATTGTATTCTTAAATGCCCATGGAGAACTATTTCAACAAATTTCGTAAGCATATAATTGGGATAAATAACACCATCAATACACCCTATGGTGAAAACAAAAAAATTGTGTATGCTGATTGGACTGCAAGTGGCAGAAATTATCTACCAATCGAGCAAAGAATGTGTAACGAAATAATGCCATATGTTGCTAATACACATACCGATACTAATTCTACAGGTATGGCAATGACTTATGCC
>JABDQY010000018.1 GCA_013042025.1 Bacteroidia bacterium | reverse complement strand
GTCCTGGGGAAGCTGGGGCAAGAAGCTCTCTACTGAGAAACAAGCTGAAATGATTCAATTCTGCACAGAAAATGGAAATTCTACTTTTGATCTAGCAGATATTTATGGCGATTACACAAGTGAATTGCAATTTGGTGAGGCATTGAATAAAAGTGGGGTTAAGCGAAATAAAGTAAAGCTAATTTCTAAATGTGGTATTCAACTTGTGAACGAAAACCGTGACACCAAAATTAAACACTACAATTATTCAAAGGAGCATATTATTCACTCTGTAGAGGAATCTCTAAAGCATTTAAAAACTGATTACCTAGACACTCTGTTACTTCATAGACCAAGTCCATTAATGGAATCAAATGAAATTGCTGAAGCAATAACTCATTTACAAAAAAGCGGAAAGTTTATACAATTTGGCGTATCAAATTTCACCCCTTCACAAGTAGACCTAATAGCGAAGAATATTGAAGTATCAATAAATCAAATAGAGTTTTCTCTAACGCAACATGAAGCCATGCACGATGGAACTTTAGATTTCATTCAACAAAACGGCATGCAAGCCATGAGTTGGAGCCCATTGGGTACAATTTTTAAAGAAGAAAGCCCGCAAGTTAAAAGGATAAAAAAAGTTCTGTCTTCACTTTCAGAAAAGTATAATGCTTCGGATGATTCTATACTCCTAAGTTGGATTATGAAACATCCTGCAAAGATTTCTCCTGTAATTGGCACAACCAATAAAGAACGGATTAAAAGGGCAAACAAAGCATTGGAAATTCAATTGGATACTGAAGATTGGTTTACACTTTTAGCTGCAAGTCAAGGGCATGAAGTTCCTTAAATGCAGTCCATTCACTTATGTTAATTCAATATAATCTTTACTGTTTTAGCACCATTCTCTCCTTGTAAGAAAAGTAAGTAGCTTCCCTTAGGCAATGCGGACAAATCCATACTTTTAGAGATTGAGTTATTTGCAATATAAAGCTCTTCCGACATTATCATTCTACCAAACATATCGCTTAGTTTTAATCGAATATTGCCATTCAAACCTTCAAGATAAATGCTAATTTTATCTGAACTTGGATTAGGATAAACAACTAGCTTGGAGTAACCCAAGCCATTTACGGATGAATTGTCAAACACTTCAACTTGGATTGTATCATAACTCGAACACCCAAAGCTGTTCGTTACAATGACGGAATATTCATGTTTCCCTAAGTTAATGGATTCATCTATCACTATATAGTTCTCTGTTGCACCAGTTGACCAAAGATAACTTTCGTAACCAGAAGCAACTTCTAATCTCAATGCGTTATCTTTAATTCTTCCATAACCAATGAGTGTATCTTTTCCTAAATCAATAATTGGATTTGGATTAGTTGAAACAGTTATGGAATCTGAATTTACACACCCATCTTCACTAGTAAGTTCTACTGAATAATCTCCAGCACTAGTGACATCTAACGAAGCATTGGTACTGTTATCTTGCCAAACATAGCTAGCACCCTGTACAAATACATTTAAATTAAGACTAGACCCTTCACAAATGGCTGTATCTAATCCTAAATCAACTTCAGGTTTAGCGTCTACCCACACATTAATCGAGTCTGTAGCACTACAGGTTTTACCAGAGGTAAGCGTTACCCAATACGTACCAGCATCAGTTACATTGAATTGAGAATTGGTGGAATTATCTTGCCATTTGTATATATGCCCTAATACCCAAGCATTTAACACCAAGCTGCCGCCTTCACACATAGATGTATCATTTCCTAAGGTGAAATCAGGAAGTTCATTTACAGTAACAACAGTGGTGTCTTTTCCAATACAACCAAAACTATCTAATACAGTAACTGAATAAACTCCGGTATTGTAAATAGACAAACTGGATTGAGTGCTTAAATCATTCCACAAATAGCTTGCATATATACCCGGAGTCAACTCTACTGAATCTCCAATACAAAACTCTTCTTCAGTGCTCATATTAAGTGTAATCGGACTAAAAAAGTTGACTGCAATTGTATCTGATATCGTACAATTGAAACCTGATGTTACAGCAACAGAGTATGTACCATATGAACTTACATTCAATGTTTTATTGGTACTATTATCATTCCATTTGTAACTACCATTTGAAATTGTGGTTCCAAGTACAATGCTGTTTTCAGCACATAAGATTGTATCCGCACCCAAATTGACTATTGCTGGATTTGAAACAATAACTTGAATACTATCTGTCAAGATACAACCGCTTGCGTCAGTAAGCATAACACCGTACATCGTTTTACCTACAGTAAGAGATGTTCCATCAAGTTCCAATGTACTCGACGTAGAACCATCAGACCACAAATAGGAAGATGCTGCTGAACCTGCAGGATCTAAGGTTACATCTTCTCCTAAACAAATTCCTATCGAATCTAGCATATTGGTAAATAATCCGGTAAACGCAATACTATATTCAGCTGTATCATTTGAAGCATTTTCATCAACAGGGTGGTTTGTATAGAATTTTAAATTATATGTTCCTGAAGCAGAAAAATTTCCTAAGGTGCTAAAAGTGTGTAACGCAGAATCGTTGGTTGCTATGGATGAAGAATGTACCTCGTTAATTGGGCTATTATTGTTCAATTGGTAAACTATAGGTATATTACTAATACTGTATGGACCATGGTTTTTTATCCAAACTGAAATCGTTTGAGCAGAGCTAACTTTTCTACAATTGGTTGGAGAGGTTAGATTACCTATCGATACATCGGTATGAGAATTAAAC
>JABDQY010000017.1 GCA_013042025.1 Bacteroidia bacterium | reverse complement strand
GTATAGCTATCAAAAAAGCTATGACTGGATTCCTCAGGATTTAGAACGAGTAAATGAAATTATTGAAGATAATAAAAATCGTAAGATAACACTAACGCTTAGCTACACTGCCAAAGGAGCTGAAATTGCTCATAAAACATTAGAGTATAAGGATGCCTTACTGGGTGATACTGATTTGACTCGAATGGACGACAAGAATAAGAAAAGAAGGAATTCTGGGAAAGGCGGTCGTTACAAAGGGAAGAAAGGTTCAGGAGGAAATCCTAACAACAGAAATAGAAACAGAAATTCTGGCAATCGTAACCAAAACAATAAATCTGGAGATAATAAAGGCGGTGAAGACAGAAATAAGCCACAGGCTAAAAAGAAACGACCTTACAATAAGAACAAGCAGAGAACCAATAAGCCTAACAATCCTCCAAAGGATAAACCAAAGGGCGATTAGTAATTCATCTTAGTTCGATTTTTGATTGATCGTGCAAGTGTCATTTCATCAGCATACTCAAGCTCTCCTCCAACTGCTATCCCTTTGGATAAAGTGGAAACCTCAACTCCTAATTCTCTAAGCTTTTTTGCTATGTAGTATTCAGTTGTATCTCCTTCTAGCGTTGAGCTCAATGCTACAATGGCTTCTTTAATTACTCCAGCCGATGCTCTTGAAATCAATTCGGGTATTTTAATGTCATTAGGGCCAACACCATCTACCGGCGAAATAAGTCCTCCTAGTACATGATAATGGCCATTGTATTGTCCCGTATTTTCTATCGCTATGACATCTTGAAAATCTTTTACAATGCAAACAACTGAATCATCTTTTGACGGAGAAACACAAACGTTGCATAGGTCAGCATCACTTATATTAAAACATTGCTTGCAGAATTTAATCTCAGTTCGAAGTTTAAGCAACGATTCACTAAGTTCAATAGTTTCTCCTTCTGACTGCTTAAGAAGGTATAAAGCCATACGCAAAGCACTTTTCTTGCCAATTCCCGGGAAACGAGAAAGTTGATCCACTGCTTTATCTATTAAACTAGATGATGTACTCACTGATTTTTAAGCAAATGTATAAACTGACCTTGAACTTACAACAATTTGGGAAATCTTGTGTTTATTTGATGACAACATAGACTGAATTGACAGAATTACGAAAAATACAGGCTCAGATTAAGGTAACGGCTCTACCCAAATATGAACCTCTTCACGAGGTACAAGGGGCCCAACATGTATTTAGTTACACCATTATTATTGAAAATTTGAGTAAGGAGACTGTTCAACTTAGAAGAAGACATTGGTTTATAGCTGATGGTGATATAGACGACAGAGAAGTTGAAGGTGAAGGTGTAATTGGTGAGCAACCTATTCTTGAACCCGGAGAATCATTTGAATACCAATCCTGGAGTCCTATGATTTCTGAATATGGTTCAATGAAAGGATATTATACATTTACTACTATGAATAACGAAACTTTTAAGGTTGAAATTCCTCAATTCTTATTAATGCCCGATTATCTATTGAACTAAGGTGTAAACGATACCAATTGCCCCTACTATCCAGCAGTAAACTGCAAAATAAGTCAACTTACTTTTCTTCACTATTTCGATCATCCATTTACATGCAAAATATCCTGAAACTAGTGCTGCGATAAAACCTAAAAGCACAGTTGAATCTAAAATTAATGCTTGGCTTCGTTCAGCAGTTGACAACTCAAAGTAATCTTTAAACTCCATTGCCATCGCTCCAAAAATTAATGGCAATACCATAAGAAAGCTAAATCGTGCTGCCTTTTCACGCTTAATTCCAAGCATTACAGCCGTAGCAATTGTGCTACCACTTCTGCTTATGCCTGGCATAATGGCAATTGCTTGAACAATTCCGAGAATAAACGCTCGAAATTCGCTAATGCTTCCATCAGGATTTTTAGCTCTATCCGAAAAATAAAGCACTACACCTGTTATTAATAACATTACACTTACTAGCAAAACATTACCATCATAGAAATCATCTATTGAATCTTTGAAAAACACACCAACCAAAACTGCAGGTACCATTGACAAAACAACAAGCACAGCGAATCGTGTTTCCTCATTCCATCTAAATTTGAATAATCCTCTAAAGATACCTACGATATCCTTCCAAAAAACAATAATTGTACTTAACGCGGTAGCAAAGTGAAGCACCACTGTAAAAAGTAATCCTGCTTCTTTTTCCTGAATATTAAAAATGGCTTTCCCTAGTTCTATATGCCCACTGCTACTTACAGGAAGAAACTCCGTAAGCCCTTGAACAATTCCAAGGATAATCGCTTCGATTATACTCATTTAGCTAGCCTTAGGCTTTTTCATTATAGCGAATATTTCTATAATAAAACCTGCTATCACTACAATAGGAGCAAGAGTAATTTTTCTAAAGTCATAGATATTCTCTTTACCATACATTAAAAAGAAACCTAGAACTATTACAACGATTCCGATAATCATCAGCATGTAATTTTCTTTTGCAAACACAAATCCGTGTTGTGGAGTTTTACTCTCTGCTTCTACTTTAGGTGATTTCTTAGACTTTGACATTTCTTATCTGTATAAATTATCTGTATGGGTATGTAAGTATTTCTTAGTAGCAAGATTAGTTGCAATGTAAATTACAACAATCCCTCCCACTAGCAGCAAAAATAACATCAAAAAGTATTGATACCAGCTTTCTGCAAAATGTTGTACAATTCCATGCATATTTAGGTCCATTGTATAGTTCAACCAACTTAACAATATCCATAGAATTGATACCAACATTAGTACACCAAATATAAAACTTAAAGCCGTCCATTTTAAGGCTTGCTTTCTATATGGTTTCAAAATAAAACGTTCTGTGGCTCCTATTAATTGTTGAGTCCGTATTATAAATCGGTCGCCATAAATCAATATCCGTACAGTATTGGTTATAAGCACAATAGCAACAATAACCATAATTATACTTAATGTTACAAGCCAAAAACTTATTGCCTTTCTGTTCTTATCAATTTGATGAAACACATTTTGAGGGTAACTTACCTCGAGGATGTCTGGCACCTTTGATAAGTCTTTTTCTATCTCTTTTAAATCGGCTTCTTTTGTCGATTCAGAAATAAGTGATAATTCAACACTAGCTGGCAATGGATTTTCTCCAAGTATTTCAACAAAATCTTCTCCTATTTCATTTTTGAAATTAAAAACGGCATCGTCACTACTGATATATTTGCCCGCTGCAACAAAAGGAAGTTGCACAATGCTATCAGCAAGTTCTTTGGCTCTGTTGCTCTCCAATCCAGTTTGAAAAAAGACCGTAACTTGAACATTCTCTTTGATGTACTGATTCAATTTCGCGGCATTGATAATCAGTGTCCCCAACAACCCCAATAGAAAGACAACAATTGCAAGTGTTGCAACAACTGTAAAACCAGATGGTTTATTGGATTTCATAAGGGTCAAAAATAGATTAAAGCCATTCCTAAAAATTAAGAAGATTTCCACGAAATACTTTCCATTCTGCTACCTTTGCCGCTTTCTATTTTTAATGAACACCTACGATTTCAAATCTATCGAAGCCAAGTGGCAAAAAGAATGGACTGCAAAGGACATTTACAAAACCAACATCGATCATACTAAACCTAAGTTCTATGCATTGGACATGTTTCCATATCCAAGCGGAGCTGGACTGCATGTTGGTCACCCTTTAGGGTACATTGCCTCCGATATTGTTAGTAGGTTCAAACGACTCAATGGATTTAACGTTCTTCATCCGATGGGTTTTGACGCCTTTGGTTTACCTGCTGAACAATACGCAATTCAGACAGGACAGCACCCAGCTATTACAACGGAAGAAAACTTAAAAAGATATAAGGAACAACTTAATCGAATTGGGTTTTGTTATGATTGGAGTCGTGAAATTCAAACATGTGACCCAAACTATTATAAATGGACTCAATGGATATTTATTCAATTGTTCGAATCGTGGTACAATGGGAAGAGTGACAAAGCAGAATCTATTGACAACCTTATAACTATTTTTGAGAATGAAGGAAACGTAAATGTACTTCATAAAGGAGATGAAGTTTCTAAGTTCACTGCAGAAGATTGGGAGAAGTATTCTAAACTTGAAAAGTCGAATATCCTACAACATTACAGACTTGCATTTCAAAAAGAAACTACGGTAAATTGGTGCGAAGAGCTAGGTACGGTTCTAGCAAACGACGAAGTTAAAGATGGACTTTCTGAACGAGGTGGACATCCTGTTACTCAAAAATTGATGAAGCAATGGTACTTGCGTATTACTGCATATGCTGACCGGCTTCTACATGGATTAAACACCATTGATTGGAGTGATTCAATAAAGGAAATGCAACGCAACTGGATAGGTAGAAGTGAAGGTGCATCCATGTTCTTTGGGATTGAAAATTCAAACGATAAAATTGAAGTTTTTACAACCCGACCTGATACCATTTTTGGTGCAACTTTTATGGTTCTAGCACCAGATCATGAAGCTGTTGATCAGGTTACTTCTTCATCTCAAAATGAAGAAATACAAGCTTATGCCAAAGCAGCCAATAACAAAAGTGAGCGGGAACGTATGATGAATAAAGAAGTGACTGGTGTTTTCACTGGTGGTTATGCTATTCATCCATTCACAAAAAAACAAGTACCTATTTATATTTCTGAATATGTGCTAAGTGGATATGGTACTGGAGCAATTATGGCAGTTCCCGCACATGATGAACGGGATCATGCTTTTGCCAAGAAATTTGGAATTGACATTGTTCAAGTAATAAAAGGAGATGAAGATGTTGACATTCAAGAAAACAGCTACGATGCCAAAGAAGGAAGGTTAATGAACAGCGAAAACTTTGACCGACTTACGGTTAAAGAAGGAATCTCTGCCATTATCCAATTGGCTGAAGAACGTGGTTTTGGCAGCGGTACAGTCAATTATAAATTGAGGGATGCAGGAT